>NZ_JBQENZ010000001.1:146593-284882 GCF_052044935.1 Ensifer sp. 22460 | reverse complement strand
TAAAACTTTACGCGCGCATATTCATCGGCGCGTGGCCCTATGGGCACGCGCTGTTGTGTCAGACAAGATTTCTTCTGCAAGCTGGCGAGCTAGAATCGGCGCTCCCAAGAACCGTTCAGCCGCCATTAATCCTGCCGCAGGGGCCGGAAGCTCATGCGGTGCAGGGCGCAGGGACCTTGCGTTTCTATGGCGCGCCGGTGGGTTACGGTCGCGTAGCCGGCATGGAGCGCGAAGCCGTAGCCGGGATGCGCGAGGTCGGCGCGAGCCATCATGCGATCGCGCGTAACCTTGGCGACGATCGAAGCGGCGGCAATCGATAGCGACCGTGCGTCGCCCTTTACGACTGCCTTGGCATGGCATGAAAGCCCGGGCGGCACGTCGCGGCCGTCGACGAGTACGAAGCGTACGGTCGAGGGAAGACCCGCCACTGCGCGTCGCATCGCCTCCAGGCTTGCCTTGCGGATATCCGTGGCATCAATCGTGCCGGCCGAGGCCGAGGCGATCGATACCTCCGATGTCGCGAGGATTTCGTCGAACAGCTTCTCGCGCGCCTGCGCGCTGAGCTTCTTGCTGTCATCGAGGCCCTCGGGAATGGCGTCGGGATTGAGAATGACCGCAGCCGCTACGACCGGTCCTGCGAGCGGACCGCGACCAGCTTCATCGGCGCCGGCGACCGGCCAGAATCCATCACCTCTTGCCGAGAGTTCAAAACTGAAATCGGGTGCTTCGATGATATCGGGAAAAAGGGGAGAATCGGACGACCTGCGAGACATAAGTCTAATTCGCATGATCGACCGATTCTCTTCAAGCCCCCAGGTCCGAGTGCGGCGGCGGACGGGGGGATGGCCGATGCCCCAGGCGGGGGCGGGGCACCGGAACTGTTTTGCGACCTTCTAGCGTTCACACCGGGTTGCCTGAGGGGCGGTAACGAAAACTCCCCCATTGCCCCCGGGCATCCTCGGTGCCTATCGCTGGCCACAAACCCGGAACAGCCATCACGCAGGCCATTCCGGAAAACCTTCAAAGAAGCGAGAGCTGCACCCCCGTTCCGAGCGGCGGCACGAACAGATCGTCGCGAAGCTGGCGGCGTGTCGGGTTGAAGCCGAGGCGCTTGGTGGCGAGATCGAAGCGGCGGCCGATCTGCCAGGCATAGGGGCCGGCGCCTTTCATGCGCTTGCCGAACTCGGCGTCATAGTCCTTGCCGCCACGCATGGAGCGGACGAGCGACATGACGTGGCGGTAGCGGTCCGGATAGTTGCGCAGAAGCCAGTCACGAAACAGCGGGCTGACTTCGAGCGGCAAGCGCAACAGCACATAGCTCGCCTCCGTCGCACCGGCCGTCCTTGCCGCTTCGAGAACCCGCTCGATCTCATGGTCGTTGAGCGCCGGGATGATCGGAGAGACGAGAACCCCGGCGGGGATGCCGGCCTCGGCAATGGCACGCATCGCCTCCAACCGCTTGGGCGGCGTTGCGGCGCGGGGCTCCATTGTCCTCGCCAGCTTGCGCTCGAGCGTGGTGACTGAAATGCCGACCCGCGCCAGTCCCTTCTCGGCCATTGGCGCGAGGATGTCGATGTCACGGGTGACCATCGCCGATTTGGTGACGATCATGACCGGGTGGTTGGCGTCCCTCAGCACTTCGAGGATCTGGCGCATGATGCGCCATTCCTTTTCGATCGGCTGATAGGGATCGGTGTTGGTGCCGATGGCGATTGGCCTGACCTTGTAATCCGGTCGCGCCAGTTCGCGCTCCAGGAGCCGCGCGGCATCCGGCTTGGCGAAGAGCTTCGCCTCGAAATCCAGACCCGCCGACAGGCCCATGAAGGCGTGTGTGGGGCGGGCGAAACAATAGATGCAGCCGTGCTCGCATCCGCGATAGGGGTTGATCGAACGGTCAAAGGAGATATCGGGAGATTCATTTCGGGTGATCACCGTCCGCGGCTTCTCGACCTGGACTTCGGTCTTGAAGGGGGGCAGATCTTCCAGGCTTTCCCAGCCGTCGTCGAAGCTTTCCCGCGCCTGCGGCTCGAAGCGGCCGGACGTGTTGAGCCCGGCGCCGCGTCCGCGGCGGCGGTCGATATCGATCCGCAAGCCTGTTGCGCTCATCATCGCTTCGGCGACATCTGCCGTATTGGCGGGCGCAAGCGCACCCTGCCTGATCTGAGACAGCTCGTTCATTGGAATCTCCCCGGAATCAGATCTTTGATCCCGTTTTGTTCTGATTATTTTCCTATCGCGAATACGAGAACAATTCAAGAACAAAAAGCGGGAGCAGTACGTTTGGAGTTTCGTGCTCCCCGGTTTGGTTTTCAGCCAAGCCAGCAGTGCATGTAGCAATTGTGAGTGTGATGCGGTAGGACGGGCTATGCTGACGATCATCATGGAAACGCGGGACAACGAAGCCGAGCTGGTGCAGACGCTGTCGGTGCTCGTCGCCGGCGCCGTGGAGGGCCTCGTCAGTGATGTGATTGTCCTCGATCACGGCTCCAAGGACGGCTCGTCGCGTGTGGCGGAAGCGGCCGGCTGCCGCTTTCACGTCGATTGGAATCTCGGCGACGTCGTGCGTTCGGCGCGCGGCGAATGGCTGATGCTGCTCGAACCCGGTGCCCGTCCGATCGGCCGGTGGATCGACGAGCTTGCCGAATACGTCTCGCTCAACAGGGCGCCCGCGCGCTTCTCCGATTCCAGAATGCACCGCAAACCGTTCTTCCGCCGCCTGATCCGGCGAAGAAAGCCGCTGGAAACGGGTTTCCTGGTGAACAAACATGATGCGCTCGCAGCGGCCGATGGCAATCGATGCCTCGGCGACATGACGAATGTCCGGGCGGTCCGCAAACTCTCGACGGAGCTCGTTCCGGCCTGGGTCGTCACCGAAAGCAAGCCGACGCCGGGACGCTCCTGACCACCGTGCACTAAAAAGGTGCCAGTCCCAGGGACGGCACCTCAAGGTGGCTCTCAAATGACCTTGTCTGGTAAATTTCTTGCCGGGCAGCATTCTGGCTGCACGTCGTATCCCCTTGTTCTCCCCGCCCGGGGATATCGGCGGGGAGGCGTCTTTGCAGCCTGAAGAGAAACGTGCGGCGTCCGATCTTCGGTGGGCTGATGATCGGACGCTAAAGGCACGAAAAATGGCTGTCAGTTCCAAAGGTAACAGACGGGCCGAAAGTGCGATGGGACGTGGAGGATCCGGGCTTAACCGCGTTTGAGGTGCTCGTCGAGCCGGGGCATGATCTCGACGAAATTGCAGGGCATGTGCCGGTAATCGAGCTGCTGCTTCAATATGCCGTCCCACGCATCGCGGCAGGCGCCGGGTGAGCCGGGCAGAACGAAAATGAAGGTGGCGTTGGCAACGCCGCCAGTTGCGCGTGACTGGATCGTCGAGGTGCCGATCTTCTCGTAGGAGATCCGATGGAAAACCTCGGAGAAGCCGTCCATGCGCTTTTCGAACAGCGGCTCCAGCGCCTCCGGCGTCACGTCCCGGCCGGTGAAGCCCGTGCCACCGGTCGTGATCACCACGTCGATCGTCGGTTCGAGCGTCCAGGCCTTCACCTGGTCGTAAATCTGCGCCCGATCGTCCGGCACGATCGCGCGCGCTTCCAGGCGATGACCTGCGTCGCGCACCCGCGCCTCCAGCGTGTCGCCCGATTTGTCGTCGGCGAGCGTGCGGGTGTCGGACACCGTGAGGACAGCAATTCCGACGGGAACGAAGGGGCGTTTTTCGTCGATGCCAGCCATTCTACTTGCCTCTTCCTATCGTGTTGCAGGCGAGAACGTACCAGCCGGGCTGCGCCTCCGAAAGAGTACGCGCTGTCGCAGCCGCACGCTCACCGTTGTCGAAAATGCCGAAGCAAGTGGCGCCTGAGCCCGACATCCGAACCAGCAGGGCCCCGGCCTCCATCAGCGACTGGCAGACGTCGCCGATGACAGGCTGCAGCTGCTGCGCCGGCGGCTGCAGATCGTTGCGCATCGTTGCCATTGCCGCCAGCCACGCGTCGAGCGTTCCCGAAGCCTGAGGCAAAACGAGCGGCGCATTGGTCTTGTTCGGGAGCGTCCGGAACACCACCGGCGTCGAAACGGCAACGAGCGGATTGACCAGTACGAGGGGCAGGGATGGAAGGTCGGCAAGCGGCGTGATGTCCTCACCGATGCCTTTCGCCACGAGAGGAATGCCGGCGAGGCACATCGGTACGTCGGCGCCGAGCGCCAATGCCATTGCATCGAGGCGGGAGGGTTCGATCGCGGCGTGCCAAAGTTGGAGAAGCCCAAGAAGCGTCGCCGCCGCGTCGGCGGAGCCGCCGCCGATGCCAGAGGCGAGGGGCAAATTCTTTTCGAGATGCAGATGAACAGGGCCGGTAGCGGCGAGGTTGCGGGACCGCAGTTCCTCACGCAGGACGTCTCGCGCCTTTAGGACCAGATTGCCGCCCTGGGCGCTGGCATCCATGGGCAGTTCTGCGGCAAAGGGCCCCGATACGGTAAAGAGGTCGGCGTCTGCCGATGCAAAGCCGATCCTGTCGCCGCGATCGGCAAAGGTGACGAGGCTTTCGAGAAGGTGGTGGCCGTCGGCCCGCTGGCCGACGACGTGGAGCGCCAGATTGATCTTTGCGGGCGCCGCGCGCGTCAGCGTGAAGCCCGCGATGCCGTCATCAATCATGGATCGATCAGGACTTCTTGTCCGGCGCCGGCGCTTCCGCTTCCGGGGTCACCTTCTTCGGCGCGGTTTCCTTGGCATCGGCGGAGGCCGGAACCTCTTCCTTCAGCGGCGGCAGGCCGTTTTCGATCTTCGCCTTGATCTTCGGGATCTCGGCTTCCTCGGGCTTCAGCTCAAGCGTCTGCGTCCATTGGAACACCGCTTCGAGCTTGCGGCCGACGCGCCAGTATGCGTCACCGAGGTGATCGTTGATCGTCGGGTCGCCGGCCATCAGTTCAGCCGCTTTTTCCAGTTCCACCACCGCATCGTCGAAGCGGTTCATGCGGAAATAGGCCCAGCCGAGCGAATCGACGATGTAGCCGTCGTCGGGCTTCAGTTCGACCGCCTTGCGGATCATCTCGAGGCCTTCGTCGAGATTGATGTTCATGTCGACCCAGGAATAGCCGAGATAGTTCAAAACCTGCGGCTGGTCCGGGTTGAGTTCCAGCGCTTTCTTGAAGCTCGGTTCGGCCTTGTCCCAAAGCTTCTGGCGCTCGTAGGCAATGCCGCGCTGGAAGAACACGGTCCAGTCGCTGCGCTTCGGCACCGGTCCGATCTGTTCGACGGCCTGGTCGTAGAGCGTGCCCATCTCCTTGTAGTCCTTGGCGTCGGAGAGCACGCTGCCATAGGCGAGATAGTTGCGGATGTTCTTCGGATCGACGTCGATCAGCGCTTTCAGGTGCTTCTTCGCTTCGTCGACTTTCCCGATGCTGGCCAGGCTCAGGCCGAGTTGCAGTTCAGAGACGCGCCGCATCGGCGAGGTCTCCGGGATAGCCTTGTAAAGCTCGATCGCCTCGTTCGGCTTCTTCAGGTTTTCGGCGATGCCGCCGAGCATCACGAGGATGTCGGCGCTGTCGGGGTCGAGCCGGCGGGCGGTCTGCAGATAGAGCGAAACGATATCCTCGGCGCCGTCGCGATTGAGCGCAGCACCAATCGAGAAGAGCACGGCCGCAGCACCCTGGCTGGCATTCTTGACCTGCTGTTCCTGCGGAACACCGTTCTCTATGTCGGTCCTCAGCGCCTGCAGCGGCGTGTAGTTGTTGACCATGTTCTCGCCGACGGCGACGGTATCGAGCGCCTTCTGCTTGTTGCCTTCGCGCGCCTCGAAACGAGCGAGCGCTTCGACCGCCCGCATGAAGGTGTCAGGCGCAGCACTTCCGCCTTCCCGATCCAGAATGGCATCGTTGAGCCTGGTCCGTGCGGTCTGCTTGTCGCCCGCGGCAACCGCGATCGCGCCTGCATGATAGTTCTTGAACACGCGGAACCAGTCGGGGCCCTCCAGGCCGTTGATCTGTGCCAGCGCTTCCTTCGGCTTGCCCTGGCCGAACTTCGCCCAGGCGGAAAGCAGGCCGTTCATCAGCCGGTCGAGATCGTTGGGGCCTTGGTAGTTGAGGAGCTTCTGCGCATTGCGATACTCGCGCTTGCGGATCGCTTCGATCGCGCGGATCACGGTGGTGATGCGCTCGACGGCCGGGTCTGACTTCAGCTGCTCGGCAATCTTGGCGCCTTCATCGAACTGGCCGGCCATCAGCAGGGTGATCATCAGCCGCTGCTTGACGTCGTTGTTGTTTGGTTCGAACTGCAGCGCGATCTTGTAGAGCTCGGTGGCGGACGCGAAGTCGCGGTCCGTATCGGCGGTACGGGCAGCGAGGAAGGCGCCGGCGAAAGTATTCACCGTCTTGATGTCAAAGGGTTCGCTTTCCTCGACAGCGGCGACCTTGTCTTCCGCGAAGGCCTGGTGGCTGCCGCTGACTGCGGCGAGAGCCAGCAGTGCTGCGCCGCTAAGGAGGCGGAGGATCGTCATTTGCCGCATGTCAAACCTTTCGTGCCGATTGCTCGGTCTTGCGCACCACTGAGGGTTGTTTCCGGAGTCAGCCACATATAGCCCAGCGCAACTCTTGAGGAACAGAATGGCTTTTTTGGCGCAATGCGGCAAGAAAATCCTGTCGGTCGTCCCGGTAGGGTTGAGGTCCCGTCAGCTTACCCGGTCGATGCAGAAGTCGATCACTTCCGTGAGCGCCGACTTCCAGGGGGACGCCGGCAGCGGTGCCAGCGCATCGCGGGCAATCGTGCCGTAGTGCTGGGCGCGCGCGATGGTGTCGCTCAAGCCGCCGTAGCGCTTGATCAGGCCGAGCGCCTTTTCGAGGTTCTGATCGCTGCTGTCGCCGCCTTCGATCGCCTCGCGCCAGAAGGCCCGGTCTTCTGCCGTTCCGCGGCGGTAGGACAGGATCACCGGAAGCGTGATCTTTCCTTCGCGGAAGTCGTCGCCGACATTCTTGCCGAGGTCGCTCGACGAGCCGCCATAGTCGAGCACGTCGTCGACGAGCTGGAAGGCGAGGCCAAGGTTCATGCCGTAGGATTTCAGCGCATTGCGGTCGGATTTGCTCGTCTGGGCGACGATCGGTCCAACTTCGGCGGCAGCGGCAAAGAGTGCCGCGGTCTTCGCGCGAATGACCTGGAGATAATCGTCCTCGGTCGTTTCCATGTTCTTGGCGACGGAAAGCTGGAGAACTTCGCCTTCGGCGATGACGGAAGCAGCCGTCGAGAGCACGTCGAGCGCGTCGAGCGAGCCGACATCGACCATCATGCGGAAGGCCTGGCCGAGCAGGAAGTCGCCGACAAGAACACTCGCCTGGTTGCCCCAGATCGTGCGCGCGGTGGACTTGCCGCGGCGAAGGTCGCTTTCGTCGACGACATCGTCGTGCAGCAGCGTCGCCGTATGCATGAATTCGACGCTGGTGGCGAGCTTGACGTGGGCGTCGCCCTCATAGCCGAACATCGAGGCGGAGGCGAGCGTCAGCATCGGGCGCAGGCGCTTGCCGCCGGAAGAAATCAGGTGGTTGGCGACTTCGGGAATCATCTGAACGTCGGAACCGGCCTTCGACAGGATGAGCTGGTTGACGCGCTCCATGTCCGGCGCTGTCAGGTCGACGAGCGGCTTAACGGACGCCTGTTTGTTTTTGCTGTCTTCCAGCGGTATCACTACGCCCACACCGGGACTCCTGTTTTCATTGTCGCTTTCGACAATAGGAAGGGGTGTCCCGTGCGGCAAGAGGCGAATTGTCCCGCTTGCTGAAATAGGACAGGAAAAACCGCCGGATGAAGGAATTGATCCGTACCAACGATGCCGTCGTGCTCTCCTTTGCCGAGAGCCTGATGAAGGATGCCGGCATCGCAAGTCTCATCGCCGATCAGGGGATGAGCATTCTGGAAGGCTCGCTCGGCCTGCTGCCCCGCCGTTTTCTGGTCGCGGACGAGGACGCGGAAGCCGCGCGGCGGATATTGATCGACGCCGGGCTCGAGGCGGAGTTGCGGTCGTGAACTCGGACCCAGTGCTGGCGGCCGCAACCGAAACCGTCGATGCCTTCCATCGCGGCAAGTTCCATGTCGTTCAGCCGCTGGGGCAGGGACATCGCTCGGGCATGGACGCGATGCTGCTGGCATCGCTCGTTTCCTCGGATCATCCCTGCCGCATCGCCGATCTTGGCGCCGGTGCGGGCGCCGCCGGCATGGCCGTCGCTTCGCGGATCGCAGCTGCGGAGGTGGTGCTGGTGGAGCGCTCACCGATCATGGCGGAGTATGCCCGTCGCAGCCTGCTGCTGGCTGAGAATGCCCGCTTTGCTTCGCGGGTCTCGGTGCTGGAGGCCGATGTCTCGCTTGCCGGCAAGGCGCGTGTCGCGGCGGGTCTGGCGGATGACAGCTTCGACCACGTGATCATGAATCCGCCCTTCAACGACGCTTCCGATCGCAAGACGCCGGACAGCCTCAAGGCTGAGGCCCATGCGATGAGCGACGGGCTCTTCGAGGTCTGGGTGAAGACGGCTGGCGCGATCATGAAGCCGGGCGGGCAACTGTCGTTGATTGCCCGGCCGGAATCGATCGCCGAGATCATCGCCGCCTGCGGCCGCCGCTTCGGCGGCATCGAGATCACGGCGCTGCATCCGCGCGTCGGCGAAAACGCCGTGCGCATCCTGGTGACGGCGATCAAGCAGAGCCGCAAGCGGCTGGTGTTGCGCGCGCCACTCGTCATGCATGAGGAGGGGCATCGCTTCGCTGATCATGTCGACGATCTCAACAACGGTCGTGCCGCCTATCGCCGCCGCTGATTTACCGTATGCGGCATTGCGTTTGTCGTGGCAGTGCATACATGCCATGGATGGGCCAATACATTTGGCCATCGGAGCGGCATGAGGAAAGGTGCCATGCCGTTTTCCTCACGCTGCTCCAAAGCGATCCAGTAGGCAGGAGTTGAAATGAAGGCGTTCCTGAGACGGTTGTTGCCGAGGCGATTTCGCAGGGAAGGCGTGACGATCCCCGTTGTCCGGCTTCACGGTGCGATCATGGCTGGCGGCGGGCAATTCCGGCCGGCGCTCAACCTGGCAACGGCGGCACCGCTTCTGGAAAAGGCCTTTGCAATCAAGGAAGCGCCTGCGGTTACGATCTCCGTCAATTCGCCCGGCGGCTCCCCGGTGCAGTCGCGCCTGATCTATCAGCGTATCCGGGACCTCGCCCAGGAGAAGAAGAAGCGCGTCCTGATCTTCGTCGAGGACGTTGCAGCGTCCGGCGGCTACATGATCGCACTCGCCGGCGATGAGATCATCGCCGATCCGACCTCGATTGTCGGCTCGATCGGCGTCGTTTCCGGCGGTTTCGGCTTTCCGGAGCTGCTGAAGAAGATCGGCGTCGAACGACGCGTCTATACCGCCGGCGAAAACAAGGTGATGCTCGACCCGTTCCAGCCGGAAAAGGAGCAGGACATCGCGTTTCTGAAGAACCTGCAGCTCGACATCCATGATACCTTCATCCAGATGGTGAAGGCGCGTCGCGGACAGATGCTCGCCGATGATCCGGATATCTTCTCCGGCCTTTTCTGGACTGGCCGGCGCGGGCTGGAGCTGGGGCTAATCGACGGTCTTGGCGATCTGCGCGGCGAGGTGAAGAAGCGTTACGGCGACAAGGCGCGGCTAGAACTCATCCAGCCGGTGCGCAGCCTTTTCGGCCGACGGCAGACCGGCACGGCCGTTGCCGGCGCCCTTGTCGAGCCCTTGGCGGCGTCGGCGGCAGCGGGTCTTGCCGAAGCAATCGAGGAAAGGGCATTGTGGGCGCGGTTCGGGCTTTGAGCCCAAGCAATTCCAGCGAAATTGTAAGACGGTTTCGCACCCGGAATCGCGTAGAAACAATGAGATAGGGCGTTCACCGGCTCCTTTGATCGGAAACGCCCTAGCCCGCGCGCCATGGCCTTGGAGGAAAAATGCCGCAACTCATCCTGCTCCTGATCGCAGGTTTCATCTTCTGGCTCGGTTATCGCAAGTTCGTGGCCGACGCGCAGAAATTGACGCGCCAGCGTGAACAGACCCGCCGCGAGGAGCGGACCGGGGCGCAGGGCACGCTGGTCCAGGATCCGGAGACCGGTGAGTACAGGCTGAAACGCGACGACGAGTAGCGAGATCAAAGGGCGCGGAGGCTCCGGCGCGTCTAATTGGCGGGCCGGCGCTGTAGTTGCTTGACCCTTCTCATCAGGCGTGGCACCTGTCCGGCTCAATTTTTATGAAGAAATCCGGACGCGATCCATGACCACTCTGCCCGATCATATGAACCCGAAGCGCTCGTTTCAGGCCCTGATCCTGACTTTGCACAACTACTGGGCCGACAAGGGTTGCGCCGTCCTGCAGCCCTACGACATGGAAGTGGGCGCCGGTACCTTCCATCCGGCAACGACCCTGCGCGCGCTTGGTCCGCGCCCCTGGCGTGCCGCCTATGTGCAGCCGTCGCGTCGCCCGACCGACGGCCGCTACGGCGAAAACCCGAACCGCCTGCAGCACTACTATCAGTACCAGGTGCTCCTGAAGCCGAACCCGTCCAACCTGCAGGAGCTCTATCTCGGCTCGTTGGAGGCGATCGGCCTCGATCCGCTGCTGCACGATATCCGCTTTGTCGAGGACGACTGGGAAAGCCCGACGCTCGGCGCCTGGGGCCTCGGCTGGGAATGCTGGTGCGACGGCATGGAAGTGTCGCAGTTCACTTACTTTCAGCAGGTCTGCGGCATCGAATGCTCGCCGGTCTCCGGTGAACTGACCTACGGTCTCGAGCGCCTGGCCATGTATGTCCAGGGTGTCGACAACGTCTACGACCTGAATTTCAACGGCCGCGAAGGCGCCGAGAAGATCAGCTATGGCGACGTTTTCCTGCAGGCCGAACAGGAATATTCGCGCTACAATTTCGAATACGCCAACACCGCCATGCTGCATCAGCACTTCATCGATGCCGAAGCGGAGTGCCAGGCGTTGCTGGCGGCCGGCGCACCCGGCGATCACAGCAACAATCAGCTGCACAAATGCGTCTTCCCCGCCTATGACCAGTGCATCAAGGCGAGCCATGTCTTCAACCTGCTCGATGCCCGTGGCGTCATCTCGGTCACCGAACGCCAGAGCTACATCCTGCGCGTCCGTACGCTGGCCAAGGCCTGCGGCGAAGCCTTCCTGCTGACCGACGCTGGTGGCGCGAACTTCAACCGGGACGCGGCTTGACCACGCAACGGTCCGGCCTCGTCGTTCACATCAACGGCTGGCCCGGAACTGGCAAACTGACGATCGCGCGCCATCTGGCCGAAAGGCTGGGCGCGCGGCTTGCCGACAACCACACGCTGATCAATCCGGCCGAGGCGCTGTTTGCGCGCGGCACACCGCTCTATCGATCTCTGCGCGCGGCGATCCGTGAGAGTGTGTTGGACCATTTGGCGAGGGCGCCGGCAGAACAATTCGTCGTTTTTACCGATGCGCTCTCGGATGACGCCTCCGACACCCGCGCCTTCGAAGACTACGCCGAGCTTGCGCGCCTGCGCGGCGCCCGCTTCGTGGCGGTGGTCATCGATTGCGATGTCGAGGAAAATCTCAAGAGGCTGACACGGGCCGGGCGGTCAAAGCAAAACAAGCTGACCGATCCCGCGATCCTTTTGGACCTTAGGGCCAAACACAGATTGCTGCGGGGCAATGGTCACGCGGTAGTCGAGATCGATGTAACGACGCTTGGCGCCAATGAGGCCGCCGAGCATATCGCTGGCCGTATCCTTGCTTGATCAAACAACTTTGACGATGGCGGCGGCCTTGCTGGCCTGGTCCAGCGTGGGGTAGGCGCCGGTGTAGATCTGACCCGCATAGGTCTGTAAGGCGCGACGAACACCGACCGGCTTTTCCTCTGCGATGGACACGTTCGCATAGGCAACGAAAAGCGCCGTGAAGGCGATTGCGTTGATGAGGGGTGCGAACGTTTTCATGACCTTAGCTTCGTTTTCCAGGAGTTGCTCTCTGGATTGGAATATGGCTGAAGGTCAGCAATGCTGCCGTTCCCGCAGGAACAGGGATTGGACGCCGCACGCGAACACTGTGTTCACGAGGGGTATGCGCAATGCCTCCGTTCGCAGCGACAGTTGGGGAGGAATGCGTTTCTCCGCGCAATTGCGGTAGAAAGGCCTTTGCAGCTTGAAAGCCGGTGCTAATCTCGGCCGGGCAATTTTGGAGGGCACCCTATGATCGGTCTGGCAATCGCCGTCGTCGTGATCCTGTATCTGGTTTTCGTCTATAACGGTCTCGTCAAGGCGCGGCAGATCGCCGAGGAGGCCTGGTCCGGCATCGATGTGCAGTTGAAGCGTCGTGCCGATCTCATCCCCAACCTGATCGAAACCGTGAAGGGCTACGCGGCGCACGAGAAGTCGACGCTGGAAGAGGTGATCGCCACGCGCAACCGGGCGCAAGCGGTGCCATCAGGCGATGTCGAGGGGCGGGCTCAGGCCGAAGGCGCGCTGTCCCAAGCGCTCGGCAAGCTGTTCGCGCTTGCCGAAGCCTATCCGGATCTGAAGGCCAACGAGAATTTCGCCGAACTGCAGCGCTCACTGGAGACGATCGAGGGCGAGATCCAGATGTCGCGCCGCTATTACAACGGCGCTGCCCGCGATCTCAACGTCAAGGTCGAGAGCTTCCCGTCGAACCTGATCGCCAACACCTTCCGTTTCGTCAAAGCCGGCTATTTCGAGATCACCAACGAAGCCGATCGCGCGGTGCCGCAGGTCAAGTTCTGAGCTTTTCCCATCCGCGGTTCCGATCGCCACGAACATCCCGGCCGCGGGCTCCCGCCGCAGCTCATTCGCATCAAGAGACCTATTCGATGACCACCGATACCATGAAGAAGCTGACCATCCTGCCGACCGACCATCCGCTTCGCGGCCATGTGCGCCCGCCGGGCTCGAAGTCGATCACCAACCGCGCGCTTTTGCTGGCCGGCCTTGCGAAAGGCACGAGCCGATTGACGGGTGCCTTGAAGAGCGACGACACCCGCTACATGGCGGATGCACTCAGGGCGATGGGTGTCGAGGTCAGCGAGCCGGATGAAACCACATTCGTCGTGACCAGCACGGGCAAGCTGCTCCCGCCGGCTGCACCGCTGTTCCTCGGCAATGCCGGAACGGCGACGCGCTTCCTGACGGCGGCGGCCGCTCTCGTCGATGGCACAGTCGTCGTCGACGGCGACCAGCATATGCGCAAGCGCCCGATCAAGCCGCTGGTCGAAGCACTCGGCGCCCTCGGCGTCGAGGTTACCTCCGAGACCGGCTGCCCGCCGGTCACCGTCAAGGGCACCGGCGGCTTTCCGGCCGGCCGCGTCGTCATCGATGCCGGCCTTTCCAGCCAGTATGTCTCTGCCTTGCTGATGGCGGCTCCGGGCGCCAAGGGGCCTGTCAGCATCGAGCTTGCCGGCGACGAGATCGGCGCGCGTGGTTACATCGACCTGACGGTTGCCGCCATGCGCGCCTTCGGGGCCGAAGTCGAGCAGGTGAGCCCGTCCGTCTGGCAGGTCGCCCCGACCGGCTATCGTGCGGCGGACTATGTCATCGAGCCTGACGCGTCGGCTGCAACCTATCTCTGGGCGGCGGAAGTGCTGACCGGCGGCGCCATCGATCTCGGCGTCCCGGCAACAGCCTTCTCCCAGCCAGATGCGCGCGCTCATGCAGTGATCTCAAGCTTCCCGAACCTGCCTGCTGTCATCGACGGTTCGCAGATGCAAGACGCGATCCCGACGATTGCGGTGCTCGCCGCCTTCAACAACACGCCGGTACGCTTCGTCGGTCTCGCCAATCTGCGCGTCAAGGAATGCGACCGCGTGCGCGCGCTGTCGCTGGGCCTGACAGCGATCCGGCCGGGTCTTGCGCATGAGGAAGGCGACGACCTCATCGTCTCGTCCGACCCGGGTCTTGCCGGCCAGACCCTGCCGGCATCGATCGACACCTTTGCCGATCATCGCATCGCCATGAGCTTCGCGCTTGCCGGCCTGAAGATCCGCGGCATCACCATCGAGGACCCTGGCTGCGTCGCCAAGACCTATCCGGCCTATTGGGACGCGCTCGCATCCCTCGGCGTCGAATTCACCGGCGACCGGCCGTGATCGAGAGCGGATGAGGAAAAGTGTATGCGGTTTTCCGCCCGCATCCCGCTCTAACTTATCAAATCGCCGCGCCTTGACCCCCAACCGGAACTTGACCCTCAACCGGAAGAAAGCTTGATCCGCATGGCCCGTCTCGCTGCCGCATTCGCCATTCTGGTTCTTTTGCTGGCGACGGCGGGCATCGGGCGGGCGGAGGAGGTCTTCTCCGCCTATCGCTCCGTCATCGACCTCGCCAAGGACGGCACGATGACCGTGACGGAGACGATCACGGCGACGGTCGAGGGCAACAAGATCCGCCGCGGCATCTATCGCGACCTGCCTTTGACCTTCACCGATGCGAAGGGCAAGCGCAGCAAGGTCGACTTCGAGCTGCTATCGGTCGAGCGCGATGGCGAGGAGGAGCCCTACCGCACGGAGTCGATCAGCGGCGGCGTCCGCATCTACACCGGTTCTGCCGAGGTGTTTCTGGACCCGGGTGAGCATACCTTCCAGTTCACCTACGAGACCGGCCGGCAGATCCGTTTCTTCGACGATCACGACGAACTCTACTGGAACGTGACCGGCACGGAGTGGGACTTCCCGATCGACGAGGCGAGCGCCACGGTGACCCTGCCGGAAGGCGTTAGGGTGGAAGCACTCGATTTCTTCACCGGCGGCTACGGCGCGACCGGCAAGGACGCCCGAGGCTCGCGGGACGGCAGCGAGATCTTTTTCGCCACCACCCGCCGTCTCGATCCGCGCGAAGGGCTGACGATCGCCATCAAGATGCCGAAGGGCAGCATCATCAGGCCGTCCTCCAGCCAGGAGAACGCCTGGTGGCTGCGTGACCACCTCGCGCTTGTCATCGCCGGTGCCGGGCTCGTCCTCGTCCTCATCTATTACAGCCAGGCCTGGCTGCGGGTCGGGCGTGACCCGGACCGCGGCGTCATGGTGCCGCGCTGGGATCCGCCGGAAGGCATCTCGCCGGCGCTGGTCAACTACATCGACAACAAGGGTTTTTCCGGCGAAGGCTGGACCGCACTGTCGGCGGCAGCACTCAACCTCGCGGTCAAGGGCCACGTGGTTCTCGAAGATCTCAAGAACGCCATCGTCATCGCCGCCACCGGCAAGGGAAGCAACGAAAAACTGCCGACCGGCGAAGCGGCCGTCATGAAGGCGGTCAATGCGGCCGGCGGCACGCTCACGATCGATCGCGCTCATGGCACACGAGTGCAGGCGACCGGTGCGGATTTTCGCAATGCCATGGAGCGCGAGCATCGCGGCAAGTACTACCTGGCAAACAGCGGCTACATCGTCGCCGGGGTCGTCCTGTCGGTCCTGGCGGTCGCGGCGGTCTTCCTCTTCGGCGATCTCAGCGAAGACAGCCTGCCGCTGGTAATCGTTCCCGTCTTCATCGCCTTCTTCGTGTCGATCCTCGCCGTCTCATTCGGCAAGTCGCTGCGCCGTGAGAAGAGCCTGATGAGCCGGATCATGTCGATCGTGGTGGTCGCCTTCATCGGCTTCGTGGCCTTCACGATCTTCTCGGCGATCCTCGCAGCCGTCTTCTACTCGGCAGCCGAAACCGATGAGTTGCCGCTGTTGTTCGTGATCGGCGCCATCGTCCTCGTCAACGTGTTGTTCTTCTTCCTGATGGGTGCGCCGACGCCGCTCGGCACGCGGATGATGGATGGTATCGACGGGCTTAGGCAGTACATGACGCTCGCCGAAAAGGACCGGATGAACATGCAGGGCGCGCCTGAAATGTCGCCCCGGCATTTCGAGACGCTTCTGCCCTATGCGGTAGCGCTCGGCGTCGAGAAACCGTGGACAGAGACCTTCGATCGATGGCTGCTCGCCGCCGCGGCGGGAGCGGCGGCGGCGGTCGCCTATCAACCGAGCTGGTATCACGGCGACGGCTTCGGCTCGAGCACCTTCGGCGACCGTATCGGCGGATTTGCCGGTTCGATGGCCGACACGATAACCTCGTCCCTGCCACCCCCGCCCAAATCGTCATCGTCAGGCTTTTCGACCGGCGGCGGCTTCTCCGGTGGCGGTGGCGGCGGTGGCGGCGGTGGCGGCTGGTGAAACCGGCCCCAAACGCAGGCATCCCGCCAAATTCATCGACGGGCTTGGTGACATTCTTGCCAGAGATTGCTAAGTCCGCCGCAACCGTCAGGAACAGAAAAAGTCGCTCCCATGCCCGATCTTCTTATCGAACTCCGCTCCGAGGAAATTCCTGCCCGCCTGCAGCGCAAGGCGGCCGGCGACCTCAAGAAGCTGCTGACCGATGCCCTGGTCGAGGCGGGCCTGACCTATGAGGGTGCGCGCGAATACTGGACGCCGCGCCGGCTGACGCTCGATATCCGTGGCCTCAACGCCCGCTCCGCCGATATTCGCGAAGAGCGCAAGGGCCCTCGCACCGACGCCAACGAGAAGGCGATCGAAGGCTTCCTGCGTGGCGCCGGTCTCTCCTCGATCAGCGAGGCGCATGTCCACAGCGATCCGAAGAAGGGCGATTTCTATGTCGCTCACATCGTCAAGCCGGGCCGTCCGGCCGAAGAGATCATCGCCGAGGCGATGCCCGGCATCATCCGCAATTTCCCCTGGCCGAAGCCGATGCGCTCCGGCGCGGCGTCGGCAAAGCCCGGTGCGCTTCGCTGGGTCCGCCCGCTGCAGTCGATCGTCTGCACCTTCGGCTCGGAAACCGAGGAAACCCATGTGATCCCGTTTGAAGTCGACGGCATCGTCGCCTCGAACGTTACCTATGGGCACCGTTTCCACGCGCCTGAGGCGATTACGGTTCGGCGCTTTGCCGACTACGCTGAGAAGCTCGAAAAGGCGAAGGTCGTTCTCGATGGCGAGCGCCGCAAGGAAATGATCCTTGCCGATGCGCGTAACGTCGCTTTCGCCAACGGGCTGGAACTCGTCGAGGACGAGGGTCTCCTGGAAGAGGTCTCCGGCCTCGTCGAATGGCCGCAGGTGCTGATGGGCAGCTTCGAGGATGCCTATCTCGAAATTCCCTCGGAAATCATCCGTCTGACCATCAAGACCAACCAGAAGTGCTTCGTCACCCGCGCACCTAGCGCCGAAACGCTCTCCAACAAGTTCATCCTCGTTTCGAACATCGAGGCGAAGGACGGCGGTAAAGAGATCGTGCACGGCAACGGCAAGGTCGTGCGCGCCCGCCTTTCGGACGCCGCCCATTTCTGGCACCGCGACCAGGGCAACCTGCCGGATCTCGAAACGCTGGAAGCGTCCGCGGAAAAGTTCGCTCTCGATCTCAAGAAGCCGCTCGACCAGCGCATGGCCAAGCTCGACGCGCTGAACGTCACCTTCCACGCCATGCTCGGCACGCAGGGCGAACGCGTCGCCCGCATCCGGGCGCTTGCTGCTGAACTCGCCAAGGTGATCGGCGCGGATCAGAAGCTCGTCGACCGCGCCGTGGTGCTCGCCAAGGCGGACCTGCGCACCGAAGCGGTCGGTGAATTCCCCGAGCTTCAGGGCATCATGGGTCACAAATACGCGCTGCTTCAAGGCGAAGAGCAGTCGGTCGCCGATGCGCTCGAGGATCACTACAAGCCTCAGGGCCCGTCCGATCGCGTGCCGACCGATCCGGTGGCGGTGACCGTCGCGCTTGCCGACAAGCTCGACACGCTCGTCGGCTTCTGGGCGATCGACGAAAAGCCGACCGGCTCGAAGGATCCCTATGCGCTTCGCCGCGCGGCACTCGGCGTTATCCGCCTGATCCTGGAAGGCAAGGCGCGCCTGGCGTTGCTCCCGGCCTTCGAAGCCGCGCTCGTTGCTCTCCGAGCACAGAAGCCGGCGCTTGCAGGCGACGTTTCCGCCGATCTGCTCTCCTTCTTCCATGACCGGCTCAAGGTCTATCTGCGCGATCTCGGCGCCCGTCACGACCTGATTGACGCGGTGCTGACGTCGGATTCGGACGACCTCCTGATGATTGCCCGCCGCGTCGAGGCGCTAACGGCCTTTATCACCGACGAGGAAGGCCGCAACCTCTTGGCCGGCACCAAGCGTGCGACCCAGATTCTCGCGGCCGAAGAGAAGAAGGGAACGACCGTCGCCGACGCCGTCGATGCCGGCCTCTTCCGTCTCGATGCCGAAAAGGCGCTGCACCAGGCCGTCGAAACCGGCTCGGGCGAAGCGCGCAACGCGATCGCCAAGGAAGACTTCCGTTCGGCGATGGAAGCGCTGGCAAGGCTGCGCGAACCGGTCGATCAGTTCTTCAACGACGTGCTGGTCAATGATGACGATGCCGCGATCCGTGCGAACCGCCTGGCGCTGCTTGGCCTGATCCGTTCAGCAACCGGCACTGTCGCGGACTTCTCCAAGATCGCAGGCTAAGGCGAAGCGGTCGGCTGCCGGCTCGCCGGAAGCATCCGCTGTTGCTCCCGCACAAACGTTCAAGCAGGTCGCCGTGAGGCGACCTATATCCTGTCTCCATCACACAGATGGAGGCAGCCGATGGATACCGCGACGAAGACCTACAAGCCGATCAATTTCACCGAAAAACTCTCGCTCTTCAGCGATCAGTGGCAGCCGCGCGTCATTGCCGAACTCAATGATTATCAGTTCAAGATCGTGCGTATCGAGGGCGACTTCATCTGGCATGATCACAAGGACACCGACGAGGCCTTCATCGTGCTTGAAGGTACACTGCGCATCGATTTCCACGACGGGTCGGTGACGCTCGGTCCGGGCGAAATGTACGTCGTGCCGAAGGGCGTCGAGCACAAGCCATATGCGGAGCGCGAGGTGAAGATGCTGCTGATCGAGCCGCGCGGCACCCTCAACACCGGCCATGAGGGCGGCGAACGCACGGCGGAAAACGATCGCTGGATCTGACGCGCGTGGCTGCCCACTGCATGTCTCCTTAAATCGACCTCGATTTGAGGACGAAGACATGCAGCGCGGCGCTGTAGGGTCGGGATCGCGCTTGATGACCATCACCGGCCTCGGAGTAGGAAGTCGTATGCCCGCAAAGATCCTCGTCAGCGCCTGTCTCATGGGCCATGCCGTCCGCTATGACGGTCAGTCGAAACCGCTCATTCATCCGGCGGTCGATCGCTGGCGGGCCGAAGGCCGTCTCGTGACCATCTGTCCGGAAATGTCTGCCGGCATGCCGGTGCCGCGCCCGCCAGCGGAAATTGCTTCAGGCGCCGTCGGCAAGGATGTGCTCGAAGGCGAGGCGAGAGTGGTGGAGATCAACGGCCGCGATGTGACCGAAGACTTCGTGCGGGCCGCCGAAAACGCGCTTTCGCTGGCGAAGGAAACCGGCTGTCGTTTTGCGCTGCTGATCGATGGCAGCCCGTCCTGCGGATCCGGCTTCGTCTATGACGGCAGCTTTTCCGGCGCTCGCCATCCGGGCGAGGGTGTGGCGGCAGCATTGCTCGCCGGCAATGGCATCGAAGTCTATTCGGACAGGCAGATCGAGGCGCTGGTCGCGCGGATCGAAGGATTGGAAGGCCCACAATAAAAGATTGCGCCCCTGCTTCTCTCAGGGGCGCAATCTCTCGCTGTGCAGCGAAACGCCCGTCAGCCTTGCATGCAGGGGACAGCTGAGCGGGGCAGGGAACTTTCCCGATAGGAGATCAGTCTAGCCGAAGTTCGAGGGTGGACGGATCAAATTGCTGTGAGCCGTCTTCGGTCGGCGGTGCAACTGAGCCGCCCATGGAGGCGCCGATCGGCGTGACCGCGGCGGTCTTTGCGGTCTGGTCGATCGCGATCATCTTCGCGTCATCCGACACCGGGTTCTGGTCGTCCGCATTCGTCGAGACGACGACTGTCGGGGAGGCATCGCTGTCGGCGGAAGCCGCCTTGATGATCTCCGGCGAAGGCTTGCTGACGAAGACAACCGGGGAGCCACCGAGCCAGGCTTCGGTGCGCACCATCTTCATCTCGCCGTTGATTTTCTTGAGCTCGACCGTTTCGTCGCCTGCAGCGATCGTGGGCACGACATAGGTCACCTTCTTCTTCGACTGCAGCGGCGGACATTCGGCGCAGGAGACGGTGGCAACACTGGCGTTGTCGGTCGTGCCCGACGCGAGCGCCTCGATCGACGACGCCTCTGCGTTGCCGGCGGCAAGCCCGAGGACGGTGGTGATCAGCAACAGGCGCATACGCTTTCTCCCGCAATTGTTAGCGGCGAGAATATGCGCACTCCCTTACTTTCTCGTCAGGAGAATTGGTAAAAATAGAATGATCCGGAAATGAGTTCCGCTCCGGATCACGCTTTCTCGCGTGCAACGGCGCGCCAGCCGATATCGTGCCTGTAGAAGCCATTTTCCCAGGAAACGGCCGAGACCGCCGCATAGGCTCTGTCCTTGGCCGTGCCTGCACTTGCGCCCGTTGCGGTGATGTTGAGCACGCGGCCACCGGTCGCGACCAAGGCCCCGTCCTTCATCGCTGTGCCAGCGTGGAACACCTTGGTGGTGGCCGAGGCCGCGGGAAGGGCGGCGATCGGCGTGTTCTTGGCGTAGCTGCTCGGATAACCCTTGGAAGCCATGACCACGGTCAGGGCCGTCTCCTCGCGCCAATCGGCCACCATGCCGGCGAGCGTGCCGGTCGCCGCGGCATAGAGCAGCGGCAGCAGATCGCTCTTCATCCGCATCATCAGCACCTGGCATTCCGGGTCGCCGAAGCGGACATTGTATTCGATTAGCTCCGGGCCCTTGGCGGTGATCATCAGGCCGGCAAAGAAGACGCCGGAAAAGGGATGGCCGCTTTCCGCCATGCCGCGCATCGTCGGCTCGATGATCTCCTTCATCGTGCGCTCGATCATCTCGGCCGTCATGACCGGAGCGGGCGAGTAGGCGCCCATGCCGCCGGTATTCGGCCCGGTATCGCCGTCGCCGACGCGCTTGTGATCCTGCGCGGAGGCAAGCGCCAGCGCGGTCTTGCCGTCGCACAGGCAGAAGAAGCTTGCTTCCTCACCATCGAGATAGGCCTCGACCACCACTTCGGCGCCGGCAGCACCAAAGGCGCCGGCAAAACAATCGTCGACGGCAGCGAGCGCCTCATCGAGCGCCATGGCGACGGTGACACCCTTGCCGGCTGCCAGGCCATCGGCCTTGATCACGATGGGCGCGCCCTGGGCGCGCACATAGGCCTTGGCGCTTTCGGCATCGGTGAAGCGGCCATAGGCGCCGGTCGGAATGTCATAGCGGGCGCAAAGATCCTTGGTGAAGCCCTTGGAGCCTTCGAGCTGGGCGGCGGCGGCAGACGGGCCGAAGACGGCGATGCCGGCTGCGCGCAGGACGTCGGCGAGACCGGCGACCAACGGGCCCTCAGGACCGACCACGACGAAATCGATCGCTTCCTTGCGGCAAAAATCGGCGACGGCCGCATGATCGTCCGTGTCGAGCGCGACGATGACGGCTTCTTCGGCGATGCCGGGATTGCCCGGTGCCGCATAGAGCTTCGTCAGTTTGGGAGACTGCGCAATCTTCCATGCAAGGGCGTGCTCGCGCCCACCCGATCCGATGAGAAGAACCTTCATTGCAGCCCCCGATATCCCGAAATTGCTGCGCTGCGGTTAGGACGGCAGGGCGGCAAGGTCAAGGGAAAATGGGAGTCCAGGCAGCGATTCCCGCAATCGCCACCCTTCAGGCGATGGCCTGCCGAGTTTGTACGTCATCCAGCCCTTCGTCGTGCGCGTAGCGGGCGGTGCGCGTCAGCGCCCAGATGCCGAGATCTTCAATCGGCAGCGGCTTGCTGATGAGATAGCCCTGGAACAGATTGCAACCGGCTGCAGTCAGCATCGAGAGCTTCTCTGGCGTGTCGATGCCTTCGCCGACGACGGCGACGTCCTTGGCGTGGCAGAGCGCGATGAGCGCCTTGAGCACCGGCAGCGACTGCGACGCGGTGAGGTTCGAGACCAGCGCCCGGTCGAGCTTGATAGTATCGGCCGTGTATTCGATGATCTGCTGCACGGACGTGTAGCCGGCGCCGAAATCGTCGATCGAAAGGCGGAAGCCATTCTGGCGCAGGGCGTCGATGTTGCGGCGAAGCTGGTCGCTGAACTTGACGGCGAAGGTTTCGGTGAGCTCGATCTCGATCGAACGCGCCTCCAGCCCATGTCGCTCCAGGCAGTCAGAGAAATGGTCGGCAATCGCCTTGGAGTGCAGTTCGGCCGAGGAGATGTTGATTGCCAGCACCGTTTCCGGGCCGAACAGCGCCTTGAGCTGCCGGCAATCGGACATCGCCTTGTTGATCACCCACCAGTCGATCTTGGTGAAGAGACCGGAGCTTTCGGCGATCGGCACGAATTCATCCGGGGTAACATTGCCGAGGACCGGCGAGTACCAGCGCAGCAGCGCTTCGCAGCCTGTGACGCGGCCTTCGGTGTCGACCATCGGCATGTAGACGAGATGGAACTGTTCGTCCGGATCGAGCGCGCGCAGCTCGTCCTGGATCTGGCGCAGCCGCGTGCGCTTATCGTGAAGCGCGCGCGAGAAACGGGCCGAACGGTTCTTGCCGCTGGTCTTCGCCTGATACATCGCGGCATCGGCATTCGAAATCAGCTCGGCAAGGTTGGTCGCATCGTCCGGGCAGATCGCCGCGCCGATGCTTGCGGTCACCGGGTAGCGCTTGTCGGAGACTTCGAAGCCGTCCTCGAACAATCCCAGAATGGCGGCCGAGATTTCCCGGACCGTTCCGTCGCCGGGTCGCGATCGCACGAAAACGGCGAATTCGTCGCCGGAGAGGCGGGCAAGAATGGCCGGCTTCTGGCCGCGCCGCTCGGTAATGGCATCGACACGCTCGCCGATGCGGACGGCCAGCGTCTTCAGGAGCTCGTCGCCGATCTCGTGGCCGTGCTTGTCATTGACGAACTTGAAGTTGTCGATGTCGATAAACAGCAGGCTGCACTTCTCGCCGGCGGCGATTGCCTCGCGCACGGCGCCGGCGGCAAGTGCGTTGAAATGGCCGCGGTTGCTGATGCCGGTCAGGGTGTCGGTCCAGGAACTGCGTTGCACGAGTTTCAGCGATTGCACCGACTGCCGATGCAATTCGCGGATATTTTCCGTCAGCCGCCCGATCTCGCCTTTCTCCTCCATGTCGCGGATCTCGTCGCGCGCGCCCACCATCACCGCCATCACGTTGGCGTCGAGGCTTGCGATCGGGTCGGTAATGAAGCGGCGGATCAGCATGATGATCAGCCAGATCGAGAACAGGCTCATCGCCACGGCGCCGAGCGCCAGCAGGATCTTCTGCCTGGCCAACAGCGCATCGAAATGTTTGCTCGAAACCGTGAGCGTCGCATAGAGCGAGGGCCCGAGATGAACGCTTGCCGAAAGGTCTTCGGTAATCGCCAGCGGCCAGGGCTGGAGCACGATGTCGGAGCCGTATTCCTTCTTCAGCGCCTGCTGCATGTCGAGGAAGCGGTCCGGCTGGATCGCGACCTGGACGAGCAGAGCGCTCGATTTCTTGCTCGGCAGCGGCCGGGTGAAGGCGACCGGATCGAGGAAGAAGGAATAAACGATGCGTGGTCTTTGTCCCGCTTCGTAAAGATAGGTCCAGTCGGCGAGCGTGTCTTCGCGGATCAAGCGGCGGGCGAGGTTGAGCTGGGCCTCGTCGATCTGGGCGAAGGGGTCCCAGCTGTTTTCGAAATAGTAGTCCGTCTTCAGATCGGAAGTCAGCAGCGCCAGCGACACGTAGCCCGTCGGGTCGTCCAGGAGTGATTTGATGCTTTCCTGCAGCCTGACACCAAGCGCATTGGCGCGGTAGTTCTCATCCGTTTCGGACACATACTGGCGCAGCGAGTTGCCGTTCAAGAGCGCATTGAGGAAGCCCTTGCTGCGGCCGATCTCGTTCTGGAACACGGCGGCCGCATGTTCCAGGCGCTGCGACAGTTTGGCGTGTTCGAGCGCGCGGATGGAGCGGCTCTGCGTGACGTGGACCGAGACTGCCGCCAGTAGGTAGCCAGCGAGAACGACGGGGAAGATCAGGATGAGCGCGCGTTTGCCGAGATTCACTGGAAGTTCGCCAATGTGCTGATGATGCGCCGGCGCAATTGCACCGACTCTGTGGACAGTTCCTGTTGATACTGGCTCTTGGCCAGGATGTCGGGTGAGGGGTAGATGGCGGGGTCGGCGCGGACTTCTTCCGGCAGGAGCGCATAGGCTGCCCGGCTTGCCGTCGGCATGTTGAGCGCCAGCGCGTTCGCGGCAGCACTGCCGGGCGAGCCGAGATAGTCGAGGAGAGCGAGCGCGCGGTCCTTGTTCGGGGATTTGGCGACGACCGACATGCAATCGAGCCAGGAAAGCGTGCCTTCCTTGGGAACGGCGTAGCGCCAGACGCCGGGCGTACCTGCCTTGTCGTTCAGCACGTGCTGGTCGCCGCTGTAGCCCAGCGCCATGTAGATGTCCTTGCTGACCGTCGGGTTCTGGATCGAGCTGATGATATATTCGTAGGTGAGCACCGAGGGCGCCTGTTCCTTCATCAGGCCGAAGGCGGCCTTCAAGGTGGCGCTGTCGTTGGTGTTGATCGATTGGCCGAGCAGCATCAGCGGCGCGACGAAGGCCTCGTTGTGGTCGTCGTACATGGCGACATGCTTGGAGAGTGCCGGGGTTGGGCGCATGAGATCCTGCCAGGAGGCCGGCGCCTCCGGAACGACGTCCGATCGGTAGAGGATGCCCATCGTGCCCCAAAGATAGGGCAGGCCTCGGCCCGAGCAGCGCTTGCGCCAGCTTTCGTCATAGTCCCGGAGCGAGGCGACGTTGGTCTCGTCGAGCTTTTCGAGCACGCCCTTGCGGCCGAAAAGGGCGGCGCTGTTTTCGCCGGTTACCACCAGATCGACGCGGCTGTTCGGATCGGCCAGCACCTCGTCGCGGGTGTCGCCGCTATCGTAATAGACCTGGTGCACCGCGACGCCTGTTATCGACGTCCAGCGATCAAGGATCTTCTGGTCGATATAGGATTCCCAGATCAGCAGGTTCAGGGTCTCGGCCGATGCCGCCGTTGCAAATAGCAACGTCGCCAGAAAGGCCGGAATCGCCGTTCGCCCCTGCATTCTATACCCCTGCCCAAGCCCGTCAGACGACCGTAGCGCGCAAAAATTGATGAATGATTACGTGGGGCTGCGACGGGGATGGGGTGTCGAGTGCTGCTTGTGGCGCAAGACGAAAACCGGGCGTCGCATGGCGGCGCCCGGTGAAAACGGAAGCGATTTCGGCGCGAAGAGCCTATCGCGTGGGGATCTTCGGCAGCAGGATCGTGAGGATGCCAAGCAGCGGCAAATAGGAGCAGATGGTGTAGACGAACTCGATGCCCTGCCGGTCGGCAAAGATGCCGAGCACGGCCGCGCCCATGCCGCCGAAGCCGAAGGCGAAACCGAAGAAGACGCCGGCGATCAGCCCCACGCGACCCGGCACCAGCTCCTGGGCGAAGACGACGATTGCCGAGAAGGCCGAGGAGAAGATCAGGCCGATGATGATCGACAGGACCCCGGTCCAGAAGAGGTTCGCATAGGGCAACAGCAAGGCGAAGGGGATGACGCCGAGGATCGAGAACCAAATGACGAAGCGGGCGCCGTAACGGTCACCGATCGGCCCGCCGAGGAAGGTTCCGGCCGCGGCCGCGCCGAGGAACAGGAACAGCATGAGCTGCGCCTGCTGCACGTCGATGCCGAACTTCTCGATGACGAAGAAGGTGAAGTAGCTGGAGATGCTCGCCATGTAGACGTTCTTGGTGGCGGTCAGGAGCACGAGCACGGCGACCGCCCACATGACCCGCCCCTTCGGCAGCGGAAGGGCACGGCTCGGTGCCGGCCGGCTCATCGTGGTGCGGCGATGGCGCACATACCAGGTGCTGACCCAGGAGAGCACGAAGAAGCCGATGATCGCGACGATCGAGAACCAGCTGAGGCTTCCCTGGCCGAAGGGAATGACGATGAAGGCGGCAAGCAGCGGACCCATGGCGCTGCCGGCATTGCCACCCACCTGGAAGAGCGATTGCGCCAATCCGTGGCGACCGCCGGAGGCGAGGCGGGCGATGCGCGACGATTCCGGATGGAAGATCGCCGAGCCGATGCCGATCAGGCTCGCGGCCACCAGCAGGACCCAGAAATCATGCGCATTCGCGAGCAGGATCAGGCCGCTGCAGGTCGAAAGCATGGCGAGCGGCAGCGAATAGGGCAGCGCCCAGCGGTCGGTGATGATGCCGACGGCCGGCTGCAGCATCGACGCCGTCAGCTGGAAGGTAAAGGTCAAGAGGCCGATCTGCACGAAATCGAGCGAATAGTTCGCCTTGAGCAGCGGATAGAGCGCGGTCAGCAGCGACTGCATGATGTCGTTCAGCATATGGCAGAAGCTGACAGCCAGGATGACGGAGAAGGCCGTCTTTTCCGGCGAGATCCCGGAAGTTGAGGTCACGGTAGACATGGGTGATTCCTTGCCGTCTCGAAGGTTGTATGCGGCAAGGGCTATCTGTACTGAGGTTGCGATTGGCCTGCTTTTGTGATCTGGTCGATTTCTTTTGTGAGTGGGCCAAATGCCGATCCGCCGATATCCCTTGCCGCAGCTTCCCGATGACGATCACTTCCGGAACCTCGATTGGGTCGAGACGGGAAACGCCCCGGTGCTGGCGCTCGGACGAGACTATAGCGCCGGTCTTCTGGTTCCCTTCCACAGCCATACGCGCACGCAGCTCTGGTGGGCGCGCGGCGGCGTCGTGCTGATGCGCACCGAGCGCGGGCGGTGGATGGTTCCGCCCGGCCATGCCCTGCTGATCCCGGCCGGTATGGAGCACTCGGCCGAGATGATCAGTGACGTGCGCATGCACTCGATCTACTTCGCGCCGGAACTGCTGCGCGCCGAACGGCCGATGGTCATGGAAATCAATCCGCTCGCCGGCAGCCTTGTCGATACGCTCGTCAGCATCGAGAACGAGACGATGTCGGAGCGGCGCGAACAACTGGTCACGGATCTGCTTCTGGAAGAAATCGGCCGACTGCAGGAACGCCCGCTCGGCCTGCCGTTTCCGCGCGACGAGAAGCTCGCGGCGCTGTGCCGACAGTTCCTGCAGGCGCCATCGGCGGCAGCGAGCATCGACCAGTGGGCGGATCGCATGCGCCTCAGCCGGCGATCATTCACGCGGTTCTTCCGCAAGGAGACGGGCGTTAGCTTTGTCACCTGGCGCCAACAGGCCTGTATCTTCGCTTCCTTGCCGCTCCTTGCCGATGGCGAGCCAATCACCAATGTGGCCCTTGATGCCGGCTATGAGAATGTCGCGGCCTTCACCACCATGTTTCGCCGCATGCTCGGCAGCCCGCCGAGCGTCTATCTCAAGACCTATCTTGGCCAGTGACCGGGGTTCGCCAACCGGGTATGGCAAAGGAAGGTTGAATTGACCTGGTTAACGGAATCGTAGGAACAAGCCGCAATAAGTCGCCCTCGTGTCGTTCCTGCCCACCTCCCTCCCTCCCTCCCTCGGCGCAGCGGCACGGTCAAACTTCGCCCCGGCGAATGATTCTTCCGGAGTTGTTTCTTGCGTATCCGTTCTCTCGTCCTCCTTTCTGGAACCCTTTTGCTGTCGGCCAACGCCGCCTCTGCCGGTGACGGCCAGTATTTCTGGTCCGGTGACTGGTATCTGAAGGTCGGTGCCACCGGCTTCCTCGGCCCGAAGTATGAAGGCGCCTCGAAGCGCATGTTCCAGGCCGCGCCCCTGATCTCGCTCGGCAAGGCCGGCAGCTCGGTCCGCTTCTCCTCGCGCAACGACAACATGTCCTATGCGCTGGTCGACCAAGGAAGTTTCCGTGCCGGTCTCGTCGGCAAGCTGATCTTCGAGCGCGACGCCGGCACGTCCAGCGACCTGAGGGGCCTCGATCCGATCAAGTTCGGCGGTGAAGTCGGCGGCTTTGCGGAGGTTTATCCGACGGACTGGCTGCGGGTGCGCGCCGAAGTTCGCCAGGGCATTCGCAGCCACCACGGTATCGTCGCCGACGTTGCGGCCGACGCCTTCACCGATGTCAGCAGCAATGTCCGCATCTCCGGCGGTCCACGCCTGACCGCTGCGACCAGCGACTACTACGGCGCCTATTATGGCGTGAACGACCGCGAGTCTGCCGCATCCGGCCTCGCCACGTATTATCCGCATGGCGGCGTCGGATCCGCCGGCGTCGGCGCCGCGATCACCTGGCAGGCAACGGAGAAGCTTGAGACGAGTGCCTATGCCGAGTATCGGCGCCTGCTTGGCCCTGCCGCCGATTCCAGCCTCGTTCAAGAGCGTGGCAGCCGCAACCAGGTCCTGGTCGGTCTGTCGGCGACCTACCGCTTCGACTTCACTCTTCCCTGACGTTCGCTGGTTGGGCGCCGCGGCGATCTCGCCGCTTGACCGGCCGGACCTGCGGCGTCAAACAGGGGAATGAACACGTTTTCCGCCGATTCCGGCCGCGTCCACGACGCGCCGTCCAACAATTGGGTTTATCGCGTCCTGCCGCGCGCGCTCTGGCCCTATGCGCAGCTTGCCCGTTGGGACCGTCCGATCGGCTGGCAATTGCTGCTGTTGCCCTGCCTCTGGTCCGTGGCGCTGGCGACGGGCGCAGCGGCGGGCACCGAAGAATTCTCGTTCGGCCGCTTCCTGTATCATTGCTTCCTGTTCACCGCCGGCGCGATTGCCATGCGCGGCGCCGGGTGCACCTACAACGACATCGTCGACCACGACATCGATATGGAGGTTGCGCGCACCCGCTCGCGGCCGCTTCCGTCGGGGC
This sequence comes from Ensifer sp. 22460, assembly GCF_052044935.1. Lineage (NCBI taxonomy): Bacteria > Pseudomonadati > Pseudomonadota > Alphaproteobacteria > Hyphomicrobiales > Rhizobiaceae > Ensifer > Ensifer sp. 22460. The sequence goes on along the minus strand of NZ_JBQENZ010000001.1, from coordinate 256,056 downwards.
GCGTTTCGCGTCTTCAGGCGAAAGTGTTCATGGTGCTGCAGGCGCTCGTCGGCCTTGTCGTGTTGCTGCAGTTCAACACGTTCTCGATCGTGCTCGGCATCCTGTCGCTGGCGATCGTCGCGATCTACCCCTTTGCTAAGCGGTTTACCGATTGGCCGCAATTCTTCCTGGGCCTCGCCTTCTCCTGGGGCGCGCTGATGGGTTGGGCAGCCGCGTTCGGCACGCTGTCGCTGGCAGCCGTGCTGCTCTACGGTGCGGCCATTGCCTGGACGATCGGCTATGACACGATCTACGCCTACCAGGACAGAGAGGACGACGAGCTGATCGGCGTGCGTTCGACGGCAAGGCGGTTCGGCGAAAATCCGCGACCGTGGCTGATCGGCCTTTATGGCATCGCGACGCTGCTGTTGCTGCTGTCCTTCGTGGCTGCCGGTGCCGGCACCATTGCCTATATCGGACTTCTGATTGCCGCGGCGATGCTGACCTATCAGATCCTGGTGTTGAACATCCACGATCCGGCACAGTGCCTGGCGCTGTTCAAGTTCAATGGGGTCGTGGGCCTGATCATCTTTGTCGGCCTGGTGCTGGCGTTTCTTGTTCGCCTGATATGAAAAATCCTCCGTCGCGGCGGAGGATCCTCTTCATGCATTCGGTCCGTCCCGCTTCTGCATGTTTCCTTAAATCCTAGCCGGTTTAAGGGTAAAAACATGCAGCCCTGAAAGTGCTACAGCGACCTTTGCGCGTCTGAAAAGACGCGCGGCGCTGTAGTGGCGGGCCGCAGAAGCTTCAGGCCCAGCTGATCTCGCGGGCGGCCTTGCGCTCCTTCGCCTCGTGACGCGCACGGAAGCTGGACAGGATGACAGCAACGGCGGCGACGATATGCTTGCGCATCAGGTTTCTCCTTCTTTCGTGATCTTGGCTATGAACCCGATATGGCACGAAGAAGGCGGCGGAGCTGTTTCCGTGGGAACATCTCGAGCAATCCCAGAAAACCTGTGAAATGGCTTGCCGTCCGCAACGGCATCCCAAAATCGGCAGCCCCAAAATCGCCAGCGCGGAGATCAAACGACAACAGCCGGCCGCAGGGAACGGCCGGCTGTCGCGCTGGAGGTGCTGCTGCGGATTAGCTGCGGGCGATGATCTCGCGCCCGTCGATCTTCATGTGAACGCCAAGCGTGCCGGTGGAACGGCGCACGAGGAAACGCGGCCGGCGCTCGGCGAAGAAGGAGTGGCGGCGCCGCGGCTTGACCGGCGCGGTGCGCACGTCGCCGAGATGCTCTTCGAGGGGCCTTGCGACGCCATCCGCTTCGACCATCAGCATGGGAATGCGATAGGCCTCCGCCCAGGCGCGCCAGTCGGCCGCGATGTCGGACAGGTCGTGTGCGACGAGCAGCGGAACGCAGAGGTCCGGGTCGTCGTGATGAAGTTCCAGCGTCACTGTAACGTCTCCGTCGCCGTGATCGATCGCGCGAGCCGCGACCCCTTTGAATGCCCGCGCCGGCAGTGCGATCGAAAGCGGCAGGCCGCTCGATGGTAGCACCTTGCGCAGAACTGCGCCACGCTCGTCCAGGCTGATCGTGACATTACCCGTGTGACCGCGCAAGGCGTAGCTTGCCTGCTGTGGAAAGCGCTTCGGATCAAGACGGAGCGTGTTTTCGACCCATGCGGGTTGAGAGAGTGTGTTGCGCATTTCAATCGCCCTTGTTTTTCCTTGAGAGCCGTTTCCGGTCTTCTCGTCGGGACTTTTTCGTCCTCTATGGGCTGAGAATAGGCGCCCCCCTTTCCGAACGGCTTAAGAATCGCGGTTAAGAAAACTTTGCGTTTTTCGATGGTTAGCAAAAGCCGACCGCTCAGGGTTTCTGTTTCGTCAACGGGTCGGACGGTCTTGTTCCGATCGGACGCAACAAGCGGCCTGTCGGCGGCCGGCCAAAAGCCACACACAAGCCAGTGCTGCAATCATGACGCGTCAGAATTCTGTTTCGGGGTTGGTTCGGCCGCCCCATGGGTAACCGACGGGGCCAGGCATGGTATCGACCTATCTCGACTATAGTCGCATCACGCGTGATTTGCGCAGCAGCCTCAATCGTGTTGCCCAGCAGCCGCAGATCGCGCGCGAGGCCCAACATTACCGGGAAAACATCGACCGCGTGAAAACCGTCGACGCGTTCCTCGACGACTACCGGCTCTACTCCTACGCGATGAAGGCGCATGGCCTGGAGGACATGACCTATGCCAAGGCCTTCATGCGCAAGGTTCTGGAAAGTGACCTGAAGGACGATAACAGTTTTGCCAACCGTCTCACGGATGAACGCTACCGCAATTTTGCGCAGGCCTTCAACTTCAGTTCGGCAACCGCGGTGGCTCAAACCAGCGCACAGCAGGATGCGCTGATCGGCCTCTACAACGACCGCATCAACGATCTCGATACAGTCATGCGGCAAGAGATGGCCTATTTTGGCGCGGCCATGGATCTGGTCACCGATGTCGACCAGTTCCTGGGCAACGAAAAGCTGCGCTCCTTTGCCTTCACCGTGTTCGGACTGAACCCGAAGACCTTTTCGTACACGGAAGTTCGCAATGCGTTGACCAGCGATCCCGCGACCTTGACCGCCAACCAGACGGCAGCCAAGACGCGGTTGACCGAAGCGAGCAAGCAGCTGACGGATCTCGGCGCGCGCGACACCGCTCTCGCCCAGATCGTCAGCCTGACAGCCCAACTGGCCGCGGCGCCCGATGCCGACAAGCCTGCCATCCAGACGAAGATCGATGAGCAGAACGCAATCGTCACCGACCTCGATGCACGGCTGCCGCCGCGCGACCAGGCGCCGGCGCTGAAGACGCAGCTCTCCCTGGAGGTGAACACGCTTGCCAGGCAGATCAGCAGTCTCGATATCTATATCCAGCTCGCCTCGACATTCAATTTCAATGCCGACGGCAGCGTGCCTGCCGGTGAGAAGGCGATCAGCGACGAAAAGAAGGCGCTGCTCAACGAGGCCTATGTCTTCCTGCGGCCCGGCGTCACACCGTCGGGCGCTGCACGATTGACCGGCGCCGGGGCGCTGCTCAACAAGGAATACTACGAACAGAAGATCGGCAGCATTACCAAGGTCTCGGACCTGATCGCCGATAACCGCCTGCTCAACTACATCATCACCGCCTTCGGCTTGCCGTCCGCGACGACGATGCCCTCTACGGTCGAAAACATCCTCACCAGCGACATCAACGACCCGGAGAGCTACGTCAACAAATATGGCGGCGAATACAACGCCGCCTACAAGAAGATGCTTGCCGCCTTCAACTTCCAGACTGACGGTACGCTGCCAGCCGGCAAGACCGCGCAGGATGCGGACCAGATGAAGACGACGTCCGACGGCTACATGGTGCGCTACAACGACAAGAGTGATGCCGAGGACGAAGCGCTGGTCAAACGCTTCAAACTCCTGATCGGCACGATGAAATCGGTCGACGAGTTGCTCGCCAACAATGACATGAAGAAATTCATGCTGCGCGCCTTCGGCCTCGATAATGAGGATCTGAGCAGCCGAACGCTGAAGCGGATTCTGACCAGCGACCTCAACGATCCCAGAAGCTATGCCAACACGCTGCGCGATGAGCGCTACGTCAAGCTGGTAAAGGCATTCAACTTCAATCCGGACGGCACGCTCGGCGCACCAAAGTTGGCGCAGAGCGAAGCCGACATCATGAATACGGCCAAGGCCTATGTGATCGCCAAGTCCCGGTTCGGCACGGATGAAGAGAAGAAGGTCGCCAAGGTCAAGGCGCAGGAGGAAGCCAAGTACTACACGGCCGAGATCGAGAAGATCGAGACGCTCGACGCCTTCCTGGCGAACCGGCGGCTGGTCGATTTCGTGCTCGTCGGGTCCGGCATCGATCCGGGAACGGTCAAGACCGAATACCTCAAGGACATGTTCACGTCCAACCTGGACGATCCCAAGAGCTTCATCAATACCGATCCGAACGGGCTGAAGTACCGCGGGATCGTCGCCTCCTTCAACTTCGACACAGACGGCAAGATCGTCCGGGGCGAGGCCGGCCAGATCCAGACCCGGCGCGGATTGATCACCACGGTCGACCTCTATCTCAATCAGTCGCTCGAGGAGTCCGAAGGCGCCGACAACGGCGGCGTTCGCCTGGCGCTCTATTTCAAGCGCAAGGCCCCGGAGATCAACACGGCTTACGACATCCTGGCCGAGACCGCCCTGTTCCAGGTTATCAAGACGGCCTACAGCATGCCGGAGGGGCTGCAGAACGCCAAGATCGAGGCGCAGGCCGCCTATATCGAGCGCGTCGTCAACATCAAGGATCTGCAGGATCCCGGGAAGCTCGAGAAGCTCCTGCAGCGGTTCACGGCACTTTATGACGTCGAAAACAACACGGACGTATCACCGGGGCTGGCGATCCTCAGCGGTAGCGGCGGAGGCGGCGTCAGCGCCGAGACGCTCCTGTCTCTCTCGCAGTTGCGCGCAGGCGGTCGCTGAGTCAGGTTGCGTAAAGTGCAGCGAGCCCTTTGCGGCAGGTGCTTAAGCCTGCCGCAGAAGACTGCCCGCTTCACCGGTCGGCGCGCAGCACCTTGTCAGGGTTCATGATGCCCGCCGGATCGAAGGCGTGCTTGATCCGTTGCATCAGCTCGATCTCGATCGGTGCGCGGATTTCTGCGAGCTCGTCGCGCTTCAGCTGGCCTATGCCGTGTTCGGCCGAGATCGAGCCGTTATATCTCAGAACGATACCGTGCACGATCGCGTTGATCTCGCGCCAGCGATCGAGGAAGGCCTGCTTGTCGGCGCCGACCGGCTGCGAAATGTTGTAGTGGATGTTGCCGTCGCCCATGTGGCCGAAAGAGCAGATGCGCGCGCCTGGGATCGCCTTCATGACGGCGGCGTCCGCCTCCTTCATAAACGCAGGAATGCTGGAAACGGGCACTGAGACGTCGTGCTTGATCGAGCCGCCCTCGGGTTTCTGCGCCGGCGACATGCTTTCGCGCACATGCCACAGCGCCTTGCCTTGCGTCTCGTTGGCGGCGATCACGGCGTTTTCGACGAGACCGGCGGCAAAGCCCTGTTCCAGGAGGTCGTTGACCATGCGCTCGGCGCTTTCGGCCGAATCCGAGGTCGAGATGTCGATCAGCGCGTACCAAGGATGGACGGTGTCCATCGGGTCGCGAACGCCGGGAATATGTTTCGTCGTGAATTCGACGCCGAGGCGCGGCATCAGCTCGAAGCCGGTCAGCGCCGGCCCGCAAAGGCTGGCGGCCTTTTCGAAGAGAGCGAGCGCATGCTCCACACTGCCGACACCGGCGAAGGCTACCTGATGTCCAAGCGGTTTCGGGAATAGCTTGAGCACCGCGCCGGTGATGACGCCGAGCGTGCCCTCGGCGCCGATGAAGAGGTCGCGCAGGTCGTAGCCGGTATTGTCCTTCTTCAGCCGGCGCAGCCCGTCCCAAATTTCGCCGGTTGGCAACACGACCTCGAGGCCGAGGCAGAGCTGGCGCATGTTGCCATAGGCGAGCACCGCCGTGCCGCCGGCATTGGTGGAGAGATTGCCGCCGATACGCGCGGAGCCTTCCGATCCGAGCGACAGCGGGAACAGGCGATTGTGATCGTCCGCTGCCTTCTGGATGTCGGCGAGAATGCATCCGGCGTCCGCGACGATCACGTTGCCGACCGGATCCACGTCGCGAATCCGGTTCAGCCGTTCGAGCGAAAGCACGATGTCCGCTTTGCCTTCCCGCGGGATCTGTCCGGCCACGTGGCCGGTGTTGCCGCCCTGCGGTACGATCGCGGTGCGGGTCGCGCTGGCGAGTTTCATGATGCGAGAGACTTCGTCGACCGAACCGGGGCGAAGCACCATCGGCGTCGTGCCGCGAAAGAGCCCGCGGGATTCGACGAGATAGCGCGCCTTGTCCGCTTCGGCGGTGAGCGCATTGGCGCTGCCGACGATCTCGACGAAGGAGGCGATGAGTTCAGGAGAGGGAAGGGTCGTCATGAGTCTGCCTTCGCACTGCGCTTGAGCGCGCTATCGGATCGGTCGATCTGAAGACACGATCCTCGGTTCCTATCGGCTGCGATCATAACCGCAATCGCGGCCGTCCGGTGAGGGCGGGGTGCGGAGGAGAAGCCGCACGCGATCTCACCCTCGCGGCGCCGCCGCACGCTGCAGCCGGTCGATGATCGCTTCTCCCAATCCTTCCGAAGGGATCGGCCCGAAGGCGATCGTCGCAGCGCCACTGGCGTCGGCCCGCTTCATGTAGTCGAAGAGATTGGCTGCCGCTTCGTGAAGATTTCCGGTCGGGCTGAGATCGAGAACGATGGCCGCCTGTTCCTCGCCGGCGATCCGGCCGCCGCCGAAGCGGATCAAGGCCTCGCCCGCACGCACATCGGCAACATCGAGCCTGACGGCCGCGCCGGGCGCGTAGTGGGAGGCCAGCATGCCCGGCGCCTCGATCGTTGCTCCCGCCGTTTCCGGTCGGATCACCGGACGATCGAGCAGGCGCTCGATTTCTGCGGCATCGAGGCCGCCGGGGCGGAGCAGCCGGATCTCGTCGCCATCGACCTTGATGATCGTGGACTCCAAGCCGATTTCGGCCGGGCCTGCGTCGAGGATCAGTTTCAGCTTTTCGCCGAGATCCGCATCGACATGGACCGCACTGGTCGGGCTGATCTTGCCCGAGGTGTTGGCGCTGGGCGCTGCGAGCGGCCGCCCGAAGCGGGCGATCACCCGGCGCGAAAAGCCGTCGGGCATGCGGATGCCAAGCGTGTCGAGGCCGGCCGAGGCCAGCGCATGCACGCTGCTATCGGGCCGCTGCGGCAAGATCAGCGTCAGGGGTCCGGGCCAGAAGGTTTCCGCCAGGCGTCGGGAAATCGGGTCGAAGCGCACATGGGCCTCGGCCATCGCCATGTCGGAGACATGCGAGATCAGCGGATTGAAGCGCGGCCGGCCCTTCATCTCGTAGATGCGGCTGATCGCATCGGGATTGGTGGCGTCGGCGGCAAGGCCATAGACGGTTTCGGTGGGAATGGCGACCGGTTCGCCTTTGGCAAGAACGGCGCAGGCGCGTTCGATCGCGCGGTCCGGTTCCCTGCCTGTGTCGATGATCTCTGCCATGCCGTTTCCTTTCCGACGCTTCCTTAACGGACGTGCCGGGAAAACAGAACGATTTTTTTGGGGGCGTTCGGTTGCTGCCTCAGAGACTGCGGATGATGCGGCGCAGCGCGGAGTCCCGGGCACCCAGCATCAGCACGTTCTTGAGAGCAACCTTGGGGTCGTCCGTGCGGAAGAGGAGCCCGTTGTCGCGGACGTTGCGGTTGATGACCATCTGTCCGTCTTCGGCGTTCGGCTCGATCGCGACCGCGAAATACATGCGGGAATAGCCGCTCTGGATACGGTCGAAGAAATGCGTCTCATCACCAAGGTCGCTGAAGAAATTGGCGAAGTAGAACGACCAGGTGATGTCCTTGGAAGGCGTGACCGCCGTCCGCGCCGCCGTCACATGGCAATAGCCGAGATGCGGCTTGCCGACGAGCGTGCGGTGAAAAATCAGCTTGGGAAACTGGATCGAGGCATGAAAGCCGTTGATCCGCTTGTGCGTCGTGTCACCGGCGGTCGCGAGCTTCTTGCCGGTCCTGTCCGCGACTTCTTCGTAGCTCAGATACCGTCGCTCGCTCGGCAGCCATTGCCGGCGGTTGATCCTGCCGGTGCGCAGAAACTCGGTGTGAACGGCCGTCTTCGGCATGACCGCCGGCGGCTTCTCGGCCGCAGCGTCGTAATATCTGAACTTTGCCATGATCGTCAGTGTGCCATCTGCCTGCCGGACATCTTCGTCCGCCGGCAAGCCTAGTGGCTTATGGTTAATGAAGGATTTCCTTTCGTTCGCGGAAGATGCCCCTGCACATTCATGGGAATGTCGCAAACGGGCGAAGCCTTCCTGTGTCTGCGTCATGTCAGTCACAAAAGACGGCATCTGCCCAATTTTTGATCTATCTATATGTTTATAAAGTGAAAAATTCTCGATTCCGTTTCCAGAAGGCGGTTTCGATCGTGTCGTCATTCTGGAATTGAATGTCGCTATCCGGCGCCTGCCGAGGCGCCTTCCGCGCTTACATATCCTTACTCAAGGTGTCGTCTTCCAAAGGGGAAGGCGGAGAATTGGGAAGCCGGTCAAATCCCGGCGCTGCCCCCGCAACGGTGGTGGAGCGAAAGCCTCGGCAAAAGGCCACTGGACGGTTTTCCGTCCGGGAAGGCGCCGGGCTGGTCCTTCGAAGGACGGCTCCTGAGCCCGGAAACCAGCCTTGACAGACATAACCGTAACGGGTTGCGGCGGGCAGCCGGATCGGAGCCTAAGACGCATGGGTGCGCGCCCGTGCGGGTTCCTGTCCTGCCTCTCCGAAACATGGCGCATGAGGACAGGACATGGATACCAAGACCGATATGCTTCGCAAGCTGAAGGGCCGGCGTGACGGCTACAGCCTCGATCGGGCCTTCTACATCGACCCCGACTATTACCGGCAGGACCTGGAAAACATCTGGTATCGGGATTGGCTGTTCATCGGCCACGATTGCGAAATCCCGCGGGCCGGCAACTATTTCACCGTCCAGGTCGGCGACTATCCGGTCGTCATCACCCGCGATCGCCAGGGCACGATCCGCGCGCTCCACAACTCCTGCCGCCACCGCGGCTCCCGCGTCTGCACGCAGCACAAGGGCTCTTCGGCGAAGCTCGTCTGTCCCTATCATCAATGGACCTATGAGCTCGACGGCTCGCTGCTCTTTGCGCGCCAGATGGGCGAGGACTTCGACAAGGCTGCCCACAGCCTGAAGCAGATCCATTGCGAAACGGTCGGCGGCTACATCTTCATCAACCTGTCGGAGACGCCGGCGGATTTCGCCGCCTTCCGCGAGCTGGCATTCCCCTACCTCGCGCCGCACCGGCTGGGAGAGACCAAGGTCGCCTTCGAAAGCACCATCATCGAAAAGGGCAACTGGAAGCTCGTTTGGGAGAACAACCGCGAGTGCTACCACTGCGCCGCCAATCACCCCGAACTCTGCCGGACCTATCCGGAAGCGCCGACCGCGACCGGGGTGCAGGGCGCCAAGGACGATCCGGTGATTGCCGCCCATTGGGCGAAGTGCGAGGCCGAGGGCCTGCCGAGCGAGTTCCGGATGTCGCCGACCGGCCAGTTCCGCGCCGCGCGCATGCCGCTGGTCGATAATGCCGAAAGCTACACCATGTCGGGTGCGCCCGCCGTAAAAAGGGCGCTGTCGGCCGATGTCAGGCAGAAGCAGATCGGCACGCTCCTGATGTTCCACTACCCGACGACCTGGAACCACGTGCTTTCGGATCACGCCATCACCTTCCGCGTGTTGCCGCTGGGGCCGGAACTCACGCAGGTGACAACGAAGTGGCTGGTCCACAAGGACGCGGTCGAAGGTGTCGACTACACGCTCGAGGATCTGACTCATGTCTGGACCGAGACCAACGACCAGGATCGCCAGATCGTCGAGGAAAATGCCTTCGGCATCCGCTCGCCGGCCTATGAGCCCGGTCCGTATTCGCCGGAGCACGAGGGTGGCGTGATGCAGTTCGTCGAATGGTACTGCAAGTTCATGGAGCAGCGCCTGCAGGGCGATGCGGCTCCGCTCTCAAAGGTCGCCTGACATGCAGATGGCGTCCTCCTTCCATCATTTCGACGAACTGCATGTCTGGATCGACCGGCAGCAGATGCTCGAATGCACATCGGCGGTTGTCGAAACCGCCGATGTCATGACCTTCACCTTCCGTGCGGAGAAGCCCGCCTGGTTTCGTTATCTGCCCGGCCAGTTCGTCACCCTCGAATTGCCGGTCGCCGACGAACCGGTCATGCGCACCTACACCCTGTCGTCGACGCCATCGCGACCGCTGTCGATTGCCGTCACGGTGAAGGCGCAGGCCGACAGCGTCGGCACCCGCTGGATGTTCGATCACCTGAAGCCGGGCATGAAGCTCCGGGCTTTTGGACCGCTCGGAGATTTCAGCTTCGTCCGTCATCCCGGCGAAAAGTACCTGTTTATCTCCGCCGGATCCGGCATCACCCCGATGATGTCGATGACGCGCTGGATGGCCGACTGCGTGCCGGAGACCGATGTCACCTTCATCTCCTGCGCGCGCCGGCCGGACGACCTTCTGTTTCGCTCGGAGCTCGAGGTTCTGGCGACACAGATGTCCGGGCTGAACCTCGGCTTCATCGTCGAGGGGCACGAGGCGCGTCACGGCTGGCATGGCCTGCGCGGCCGCATCGACGGTGCCAAGCTACCGTTGCTCGCTCCCGACTTCCAGGAGCGCACGGTGTTCTGCTGCGGTCCGGAACCGTTCATGCGCGGTGTGCGCGAGATGCTGAAGGCAGCCGGCTTCGACATGGCCCGCTATCACGAGGAGAGCTTCCAGCCGGCGGCAGCACCTGCCGCGGAAGAGATCGCCGTGCGCGCCGGTGCCGGCGATGATGGTGAGGTTCAGGCGGCCAAGGTCGCCTTCACCATGAGCGGCAAGGAGGTCGAGGCGAAACCCGGCCAAACGATCCTGCAGACGGCACGCGCCAACGGTGTGAGGATCGGCGCTGCCTGTGAGGGCGGTATCTGCGGCACCTGCCGGGTGATGAAGGTCGCGGGCGAGGTCGAGATGAACCACAATGGCGGTATTCTCGATGACGAGATCGACGAGGGTTACATCCTCGCCTGCTGCTCGCGGCCGCTGGGAGATGTCCAGATCGAAGCCTGAAGGATCAGGGCGTGTTGCAGGGCGCAGGCTTGATTGCAACGCGCCGTAGATTGTCGGCATTGGCAACCGCGCCGATACAACCGCCCTGTGCCGCGTCATCGGCGGCGACCGCCACCTGTAGGGCGCGCTCGTGGCGAGCGAAGTCGATCGAGCCCGTCACCAGCCTGTCGACGCCGCTGCCGGCGCCGCTCGTGGCACCGGCACGGCTGACGAGCAGCGGCTCGCCAAGCGTTGCGGAGGCCCGTGCGACCGCGTGCATGCCCGTCCCCTGCTCGGCTTGAGCAACGAGGGTGAGCGGCAATGGCTTTTCAGGCAGCAAGGCACCCTGCGCCCAAATCGCTTTCAGCGCCAGCGGCGACTTTGCAGCGACATTCACGTCGATATCGTCGAGCGTCCCTGGCACGCGGTAGGGGCAACGCCGTTTGCCGCAATTGATGCCGGACGAGAACTGCCACAACGCATAGCTTTCCCAATTGCCCATCGGGAAGACCTGGCGGATATCCGGCTTGTAGCGCGCGTACCAGAGCGGCAGGCGCGACAGCAGCCGGTGCTTGGCGCGGTGCGCGGCGATATATTTGGCCGTGATGTGGTTGGTATAGAGGATCGGATAACGTCCGGTGCGGGTCTTGACGTGGCCGGCGAAAATCGCGGCATCCTCTAGCGACATGTATTTCTCCGCATCGATGCCCTCGAGATCGAGGACCATCAACTCGTCGTCGCGCGGCTCGGCGTAATCGAGGAAATGGTTCGCCTGGTCGACGGGATTGCCGGGACGGGCGAGATGGTAGGCACCCCACAGCAGCCCGTGTGTGCGGGCGATCATGCGCCGGGTCTGGTAGAGCTCACGGCTGACGGCGTATTTGCGCCACATGGTCTTGCAGTGGTTGAAGGTGTCGCCGTTGTGGTCGCCGGTGCAGGAGAAGCTCTCGGGCAGGCCATCGGAGGCCTTGGCGATGAAGCCGGAGATGCGCTTGTCCGCAAGCATCGTTTCCCAGTCGATGCTGTTCATCTCATAGGCATCGACGATGATGGCGTTGGACTTGGTCTTCCAGGGTTCCAGTTCACCGGCGCGTGCGATCGCCGCCGCGAAAGCCAGACCTAGAAAGGTCGCGAGGCGCAGAATCATCCCTGTGGTGGAGATATACCGCTTTGCCATTCTCTGAGATTGCCGACAGTATCGTTAATGTATCGTAAATCCCAGCCCCCGAGGCGGACTGTGCTGGAGCGGCGCGCGAAAGTATACCGACCTCCGGCTGTATATGAGCAATGCCTTGCATAATATTGGTGTGTCGCGTGATGCCTTCGACGCCGACAGGCGGATGAACGAATGCGCCGAAGCCGTCACTGCTGCCGATCTGCAGCTATTGATCCGCAGCAGCCGCGATGTCTGAAGATGGAACAAAACCGGTGACTTATGCGTTGCTGGCTGGTTTCGGTTTTCCCGGCTGAGGGTCATCCCCGGTTTTGCAGCGAACCGGGTGAAATCACGCAGAGGCTGAAGTTCCCGTGGTCGCCCGATTTTTTGGCACCCTGCGGAGCGTGGATTCGGTTATGGAGGTTTTGATGAAGACTTTGCTGAAGACCGGGAAGAGCCGGTGGTTTTCTGCGATTATTGCCGCGGCAGTTCTGATGACGTCCGCGGCCCCGTCGCAGGCGTTCATGCCGACGCCGCCTCGCGTCGAGCGGCAGAACGAGGCGACGAACGTTCAGTATCGCAGGCCGGGGTATGAACGCCGCGGCAACTATTACTACTACAATGGCTACCGCGGTTATAACTACCGCCGTCCGGGATACCGTTACTATAACGGTTGGTGGTACCCGATGGCCGCCTTCGGCACCGGCGTGATCATCGGCGGGGCAATCGCCCAGCCGCCGCGCTACGAGCGTCCGGCTCCCGTCTACGGCAGCCGCCATGTGCAATGGTGCGCCAACCGGTACCGGTCCTACAGGGCCTATGACAATAGTTATCAGCCCTATGGCGGCCCGCGCCAGCAGTGCTATTCGCCCTATAGCTAAGGGGTGAGCAGGGCCGGGGGCTTTCGCTGCCGGCCTTTTCTCTGACATTCAAAGAATGCCGATCCGCCTGAGGATCCACCAGGCAAAGGCCATGGAAAGTGCGATGAACAGCGCCGCATAGAGCGTGCCGGTGCCGTCGGCGAAGGGGAGCGCCCCGGTGTTCATGCCGAAGAAACCGGTCACGAGCGTCGGCGGCAGCAGGAATGCGGTCATCAGCGACAGGATGTAGAGGTGGCGGTTGGTTTCCGAGGAGATCTTGCTGTCGATTTCTTCGTGCAGCAGTCGTGCCCGTTCCTGCAAAGCGAAGACGTCGCGGTCGACCGCCTCGAGCCGGTCGGAAAGCCGCTCGGCAACGTCGATGAAACCGGGGGGCACCTCGTCTTCATCCGAGGCGGCCGCCCGCCTCAGCAAAGCCAGGATCGTGCGCAGATGCCGATGAAGCCGCACCACCGTGCGGCGGAGCGGCGCAAGGCCTGGCTGCTGGCGATGTCCGGCCGCGCCATAGACATGATCCTCGATGACGTTCAGTTCCTCGGTCAATTCCAGAACCAGCGAGATCAATGTGCGCTGGAACTCGATCACGATCATCTCGAAGAGGTCGATCGGGCGGGCACATTTCGTGCTCTTCTCCACGGCCGCCTTGACGCGGTCGATGCTGCGCAACGGATGCAGACGGGTGGTGATGATGATCCGGTCGCTGACGGCGAAATGCAGCCAGCCGATCGTCTTGGTCACGGCATCGAAGGTGCGCTCGAAGTCGACGAGCGTGCCGTGTACGATATCATCCGAAACCGTAATCGCGGCCTGCGTGTCGTGGCTGGTCAGCGCGGTGACCGCGAGTGGCGGAAGGTTGCCGATCCGCTCGATGAGGGCCGGCGTGCGTGCATCGGAGAGCGCTAGATGAACCCAGACCCATCCTTCGCCTGTCAGCAGGCTGTCGACCGAAGCGTCGGTGGCGATGCGCTGGCAGCGGCTTTCGCCTGGCAGGAAACGATAGGCCCAGACGATGCCGGGTATTTCGGGGGAAATCAGGTTCATCTGAACGCCTTGGCAAAAGCCTTATGCCTTGGCTTCTATGCGCCGTTGATGACAGTTTTGTTACAGTCGAAGCGGCGCGACGTCGTGGCAGAGTGCGGCAATTGACGTTGACGTTTACGTAAAAATCAATAGTGTTCGGCGCAACGAGGATGCGCCCTGCGCGACCTGGCTATCTGGGAGGATCATCATGTACAAGGCACCCGTCGACGAGATCGCGTTTACGCTGAAACACGTGGCAGGCATGGGCGACGCGCTGCAATCGGGTGCGCTCGGCGACCTCGGCGAAGATCTGGTCGATGCCATCCTGTCGGAAGCGGGCCGATTCGCGACGGAGGAGGTGGCGCCCCTCGGCGACGTCGGCGACCGTCAGGGCTCGCGTCTGGTCGAAGGAAAGGTCGAGACGCCGGATGGCTGGCGTGACCTCTATCACAATTGGATCGCTGGCGGCTGGAACGGGTTGACGGCTCCAGAAGAATTCGGCGGCCAGAACCTGCCGCACATGCTGCATGTCGCCGCCATGGAGATGTGGAACGCCGGCTCCATGGCCTTCGCGCTTGGTCCGACACTCACCATGGGCGCCGTCGAGGCGCTGGAAAAGCACGGCTCGGAAGCGCTGAAAGCCACCTATCTGCCGAAGATGGTTTCCGGCGAATGGACCGGCACGATGAACCTGACGGAGCCGCATGCCGGCTCCGATCTCGGCGTGCTGAAGACCCGCGCCGAGCGCCGCGACGACGGCACCTACCGCATCTTCGGCCAGAAGATCTTCATCACCTGGGGCGAACACGACTTCACCGACAACATCGTCCATCTGGTGCTCGCCCGGCTTCCCGACGCGCCGGCGGGGACGAGGGGTATTTCGCTCTTCCTGGTGCCGAAGTTCCTGGTCAAGGATGACGGTTCGCTCGGCGAACGCAACGACCTCTTCTGCCATTCGCTCGAACACAAGCTCGGCATCCACGGTTCGCCGACCTGCACGATGATCTACGGCGACGGCAAGTTCGGCGCAGAGAAGGGCGCGATCGGCTATCTGATCGGCGAGGAAAACCGCGGTCTCGCTTGCATGTTCACCATGATGAACAATGCGCGTCTCGCCGTCGGCATGCAGGGCGTCGCCATCGCAGACGCCGCCACCCAGAAGGCGATCGCCTTTGCCAAGGAACGCACCCAGGGCAAAGCGCCCGGCTGGACGGGGCAGGGCATGAGCCCGATCATCGAGCATCCCGATGTCGCCCGCACGCTTCTGACGATGAAGGCGCTGACGCAAGGGTCGCGCGCGATCTCCTATGCCTGTGCCCACGCCGTCGACATGGCGCATGCGGCTGAAGGCGAAAAAGCAAAATACTGGCAGGAGCGCTCCAGCCTGCTGACGCCGATTGCCAAGTCCTTCTCGACCGACGCCGGCGTCGACGTAGCCTCGATGGGCATCCAGGTGCATGGCGGCATGGGCTTTATCGAGGAAACCGGTGCCGCCCGCTACCTGCGGGACGCCCGCATCGCCCCGATCTACGAGGGCACCAACGGCATCCAGGCGATCGATCTCGTCACCCGCAAGCTGCCGCTCTCCGACGGCGCGCATGTGCGCGGCTTCATCGGCGAACTGCGCGAGATCGCGCAGGCCGTGCGCGCCTCGAACCGGAATGGTTTCGGCGAGACGGCGGCGCGCCTTGATGCGGCACTGGATGATCTTTCGGCTGCGACGGAGTGGCTGATCGCGGCCGTCGCCGGCGGCAAGCTCGCCGAAGCGCTCGCTGGCGCGACGGCCTATCAGCGCCTGTTCGGCCTGACGCTGAGCGGCGCCTATCTGGCGAAGGGCGGTCTGGCCGAAGTGGCTGACGGCAAGGAAGACCAGCGCATCGCACTCTGCCGCTTCACCGCCGAAAACCTCCTGGCGGAAACGACCGCCCTGAAGGATCGTGTCGTCAACGGCGCCGACAGCCTGGCCGTCGCCCGCGCCGTTCTGGCTTGAGAGGAATTGTCATGACCGACCACGTGCTCATCGAGCGGCCGGAAGCCTATCCCGGCGTCCAGGTGATCCGCTTCAACCGGCCGGAAAAGAAGAACGCCATCACCCGCGACATGTACGCGAAGATGACCAATGCGCTGACGGTTGCCTCAAGCGATCCGGCCGTGCGCGCCACCGCCTTCCTGGGCACCGATGGTTGTTTCTCCGCCGGCAACGACATGGCCGATTTTCTCGCCTTCGCCATGGGTGGCTCCATGGGCATGGAGGTGATCGAGTTCCTGAAGGCGCTGGCGACCGCAACCAAACCCATCGTCTCGGGCGTCGATGGCCTGGCGATCGGCATCGGCACGACGATCCATCTGCATTGCGACCTGACGATCTCCTCTGAACGTTCGCTGTTCAAGACGCCCTTCGTCGATCTGGCGCTGGTGCCGGAAGCCGCGTCGAGCCTGATAGCGCCGCGCATCATGGGCCATCAGCGGGCTTTCGCCTTGCTTGCGGCGGGCGAGCCGCTCGATGCCAAAGGTGCGTTGGACGCAGGGCTGATCTGGAAGATCGTCGGCCAGGACGCGGTGGAAGAAGAAACGCTGGCACTCGCCGCCCGTCTCGCCAAAAAGCCGCCGGAAGCGCTTCGCATCGCCCGCGACCTCGTCCGTGGCGACCGCAGCGACGTTCTGGCGCGCATCGACGAGGAAGCCAAGCATTTCGCGGCGCAGTTGAAGAGCGCCGAAGCGCGTGCAGCCTTCGAGGCCTTCATGCGCCGCTAAGCAGTCTCCAGGCTTTTGCGAGTGGGAGAACGGGTGCCGCAGTGCACCCGTTTTTGCTTTCGGGGGCGGTGTTCTAGCCGCCGCACGGTAAAGATCGTGATGCCGTCGGCATCGCGAACTTGCATAGATCAATTTTAATTTGTTCTTAAATAGCGATCGCTAGCGTGGGGCGCGATAGGCCTATCCTCACTTCGAGAGGCCCCAGCCGCATGAAGCATGGCTGGCTCCGCCTTCTGGCATGTTCAACGTTTTCCCGCAGGCGTCTGCGCTCCGTCCCTCCGGCGGACGAAGGATGCTGCGCGAAGATCATCGAGAGCTCATGTCCGGCGGGAGCCGCCGGCACCCCATTGGGAGCCCATCTTGTCCAAGCGATCGAACCTCATGACGCGGATCCTGGTTGCCGCGTCCTGTGTCGTCGTCGGCGCCTTTGCCGGCTTTTCCGTTTACATCGACACGCTGCAGCGTGGCACCACGACCAAGGCCGTCGAGGAGAACATTGCCTCATCCGGCACGCAGGCCGCCCAGAGCGTCGCCAAGTGGCTGAACGGCCGCGTCACGCTGACTGCGATGGTGGCCGATGCCACCGGCAACGTCGCGGACGATAGCGCCATCCAGCCGATCCTGAAGAACGACGTTCTGACCAGCGAGTTCATGTCGACCTATGTCGGCAATGAAAGCGGGAAGTTCATCACCTGGCCGGACAATCCGATGCCGGCCGGCTACGATCCGCGCCAGCGCCCCTGGTACCAGCAGGCCGTCAAGGCCGACGCCCGCGTCTTGACCGAGCCCTATGTCGACGCCTCCAGTGGCGCGCTGATCATCAGCGCCGCCGTCCCGGTCAAGCGTGATGGCAAGCTCTATGGCGTTGCGGCCAGCGACTTTTCGCTCGATACGCTGGTGGCAATGATCAAGGGCGTCGATGTCGGCGGTGAAGGCTTCGCCTTCCTCGCCAGCAAGGACGGCCAGATCCTCGTGCATCCGGATGCCAAGCTCGTCACAAAGTCGCTCACCGACGCCTTCCCGATCGACACGCCGACGATCGGCTCCGGCATCATGAACACCGAGCTCGGCGGCAAGCCGATGCTGGTGAGCTTCGTTCCGGTCCAGGGTCTGCCGTCGGTCGAATGGTATGTCGGCTTCGTCATTGATGCCGACGCCGCCTACTCGGCGATCGACCAGTTCCGCATCGCCGCCACCATCGCCACCATCCTGGCCGTCGGCGTGATGCTGGTCTTCCTTGCGACCTTCCTCAACCGTCTGGTCATCCGTCCGGTGACGGAGATGACCGGCGCGATGGAGAAGCTCGCTTCGGGCAACCACAACGTCGAAATTCCCGGCGAAGAGCGTACCGACCAGATCGGCTCGATGGCCGCGGCCGTCGCCATCTTCAAGGCGAATGCCGTCGAGCGTGCCCGTCTCGAAAGCGAAGCGGATGCGAACCGTTCGCTGTCGGAACGTGAGCGTCTGGAGCGCGAGGCGCAGAAGGTGCGGGATGCAGCTGAGATCCAGCAGGCCGTCGATGGTCTGGCGTCCGGCCTCGGCCGCCTGGCCGAAGGCGATCTCGCTTACCGGATCGACAACCCGTTCGCCGATCGCCTTGACCGTCTAAGGGCCGACTTCAACAACTCGGTCGCCAAGCTGCACGACACGCTCCGCGCTGTCGGCGCCAACGCCCGAGGCATCGATGCCGGTGCAACGGAAATCCGCTCGGCCGCCGACGATCTTGCCCGCCGCACCGAGCAGCAGGCAGCCTCGGTCGAAGAGACTGCTGCTGCTCTGGAAGAGATCACCACGACCGTCAAGGATTCCGCCCGCCGGGCCGAGGAAGTCGGCGCTCTCGTTGCCCGCACCCGTGCCGGCGCCGAGAAATCAGGCGAAGTCGTTGCGAACGCTGTCGAGGCGATGCACGCGATTGAGAAGTCTTCGGGCGAAATCTCCAACATCATCGGCGTCATCGACGACATCGCCTTCCAGACGAACCTGCTGGCGCTGAACGCCGGCGTCGAAGCGGCCCGTGCCGGCGAGGCCGGCAAGGGTTTCGCCGTCGTCGCCCAGGAAGTGCGCGAACTCGCCCAGCGTTCGGCCAATGCCGCCAAGGAGATCAAGGCGCTGATCACCACCTCGGGCAACCAGGTGCGCAACGGCGTGACGCTCGTCGGCGATACCGGCAAGGCGTTGGAGATGATCGTCGCCGAAGTCCAGGAGATCAACAAGCACGTGAGCGCGATCGTCACGGCGACGCGCGAGCAGTCGACGGGTCTTCAGGAGATCAACACGGCCGTCAACACCATGGACCAGGGCACCCAGCAGAACGCGGCGATGGTGGAAGAGCAGACGGCGGCAAGCCATGGTCTCGCCTCCGAAGCCGCTTCGCTCAATGCGCTGCTCGCCCAGTTCAACCTCGGCGAAGTGCCGACGGTAAGTGGTGGCCGTCGTCGCGCGGCTTGAGCGGAGCTCAGCGTGGCCATCGGCAGAACGCTGCAATAACAAAGCGATAAGACCACTGTCGTGAATCGGTGTCGCAAGTGCTTCAAGCCTGACATGACAAAGGCCCGGGAAACCGGGCCCTTGTCATTGGGGTGTTCTTGACGCCGTCCGCCGACTTCTCGGCCTTGTCTTATTTCTCCAGTGTCGCCACCGCCTCGACATGAGACGACCAGAGGAACTGGTCGATCGGCGTCACCGAGGTGATGCGGTAGCCGGCGGCGGTCAGGATCGAGAGGTCGCGGGCCAGCGTGACCGGATTGCAGGAAACGGCCACGATCTTCTTGACGCCGGAGCGGGCGATCTCTTGGCATTGCGCCTCGGCGCCGGCCCGCGGCGGGTCGAAGACGATCGCGTCAAAGACCTTCAACTCCTGCGCCATGACCGGGCGGCGGAAGAGGTCGCGCTTTTCGATCGTCACGGGCTTCAGCCCTTGCGTGTTGCGCGCGGCGAAATCGAGCGCCTTGAGCGCCTTGTCCTCGCCCTCGACCGCATGAACGCGCGCCTTGCGGGCGATGCGCAGTGCGAAGGTGCCGCAGCCGGCAAAGAGATCGGCGACGCGCTTGGCCTTGCCGAGATGGTCGAGCACCAGCTTCGCCATCGCTTCCTCGGCTTGCGCCGTCGCCTGGGTGAAGCTGCCTGGGGGCGGTGAAACGGAAACGCCGCCGAAATCGATCACCGGTCTCACCGGCTCGACGATGATTTCGCCATTGAGGCTGACGCGGGCGATGCCACGCTCGCCAAGCACCGCTTCGACCGTGCGGCGGCGCTCGCGGTCGTCGAGCTTCTTGATGCCATCGACAGCGAGGTCGAGGCCGGAGAGCGTTTCGAGCACGGTGATACGGAAAGGCTCGGCATTGACGGCCATCGCCGTGCCGATTCTGGCGATGGTTGCGAGCTTCGAGACGATGCCCGGGCTCGCGATCGGACATTCGGAGATCGCGACGATGTGGTGGCTTTCGGCCTGGTTGAAACCGAGAAGCAGATCCTTCTCGGTCTTGCGGGCAGTGAAGACCGCGCGCCGGCGCTGGCCCGGCTGGGCGGTAATGAGGGGGGCCACCTCGGGCTTCAGGCCTTTCGACTTCAAGGCAGCGATGACGAGATCGCGCTTGAAGCCGTGATAGAGCGTGTCCGACGCATGCTGCAGCGTGCAGCCGCCGCAGGTGCCGTTGACACCATCGGGCCCGAAATGCCGACAGTGCGGCTCGATGCGCTCGGGTGACGGTTCCCTCAGCGAGATCAGCGTGCCGTGCGACTTGTTGACCGCGAGCGCCACACTTTCGCCGGGCAGCGTGAAGGGCGCATAGATCGGCCCGTCAGGGCCTTCTGCAATACCGTCGCCCTGGGCGCCGAGCCGGTTGATGGTGACGGTCTCGGTGCTCATGGCTTCTTGCCCGCCAGCAGGAATTCGACATTGCCGTCGCCGCCGGCAATGGGCGAGGGGATGAGGCCGAGGCTCTGCCAGCCCATGTCCTCCACAAGCCAACGTTCCAGTTCGGCAGCAACGGCCGGAGCGCTGTCGGGATCCTTGAGCAGCCCCGCCTTGCTGATTGCATCGCGGCCGGCCTCGAATTGCGGCTTCACCAGCAGGATGCAGTGCGCGCCGGGAAGCGCCATCTCGAGCGCCGGGGGGAGGGCGAGCTTCAGCGAGATGAACGAGACGTCCGAGACGACGAAGGTGACTTCTCGGTTGTCGACGTCGTCCTCAGTCATCGCGCGGGCGTTGAGGCCCTCGATGCTGGTGACACGCGGGTCACCTTCGATGCGCGGATGGATCTGGCCGTGACCGACGTCGATGGCAACCACGTGCTCTGCCCCGCGCTTCAACAGCACTTCGGTGAAGCCGCCGGTCGAGGCACCGATATCGAGACAGCTTTCGCCCGAGGGATCGAGCGCGAAATGATCGAGTGCCGCGACAAGTTTCAGCGCCGCGCGGGAGACATAGTCCTGCGCCGGGTCATCAATGGTGATCGTCACGCTTTCGGCGAACATCAATGACGGCTTGGTCACTGTGCGGCCATCGACCTTGACGGTGCCGCGCTGGATCGCGTCTCGGGCGCGGGCGCGGCTGGCGACCAGTCCCGTGTTGAGCAGCAACTGATCCAGGCGCACCCTGTTTCTGTGTTCTTCATTCTGGCGTTCTTCTGACATGTGCTTCTCATGGCGACTTGCCGCCCCAATGGCAAGCCCCTCGCGCTCGGAGCGATGACCCGCTTTGGGCTTAACAGCTAGGAAACCCAAGAAATCGGGGAATACTTACCGTCCGCCGCCTGCGCCACGCTACACCAGTTGCCTCCGCCGAGTGGTTCAACCCCGCAGATCTTTGTCTCGTGGGAGCACAGCGATGGCGCAGACGGGAACTCCGACGGTATCCACAAAAAGCAAAACCCCGACCAGAGCCGGGGTTTTGCTTTTAAACGGGGCGCCGTTCGTGTCAGCCGGCAGCGCCGATGCCGATATCCTGCTTCTGGCCGAGCGCCTTGAAAACAGTAGAGACGATGCCGGCACGGTCGAGACCGGCGGCGGCATACATCGCTTCGGGCTTGGCCTGCTCCATCCAGATGTCGGGCATGACCATCGGGCGGACCTTGAGGCCGCCGTCGAGCAGGCCGTCTTCAGCGAGAAACTGCAGCACATGGCTGGCGAAGCCGCCGACGGCGCCTTCCTCGATGGTGATCAGCACCTCATGGTTACGGGCCAGCTGGCGGATGAGGTCATGGTCAAGCGGCT
Organism: Ensifer sp. 22460; assembly: GCF_052044935.1. Classification (NCBI taxonomy): domain Bacteria; kingdom Pseudomonadati; phylum Pseudomonadota; class Alphaproteobacteria; order Hyphomicrobiales; family Rhizobiaceae; genus Ensifer; species Ensifer sp. 22460. The sequence continues at coordinate 234,287 of NZ_JBQENZ010000001.1, read as the reverse complement.
TGGCGAAGCGGGCGTCGGCAACGGTCGTCGAAAGGCCGGCGGCATCGAGGTCTTCTGCGGCCAGCAGACAGTCGGCAAGGCGCGTGCCGAAGGAGAGCAGCGCCACCTTCGATCCCTGCTTGACGACGCGGCCCTTGCCGATCTCGAGGATCTGGCCGCGCTCCGGCATTTCGACGCCGACGCCCTCGCCGCGCGGGTAGCGGAACGAAATCGGTCCGGCATCATAGGCGGCGGCAGTGCGCACCATGTGTTTCAATTCCGCCTCGTCGGCGGCGGCCATCACGACGAAGCCGGGGAGTGTGGCGAGATAGGTCGTGTCGAAGGAGCCTGCATGGGTCGGACCGTCGGCGCCGACGAAGCCGGCGCGGTCGATCGGGAAGCGCACGGGCAGCCCCTGGATCGCCACATCGTGCACCACCTGGTCGTAGCCACGCTGGAGGAAGGTGGAGTAAAGCGCTGCAAAGGGCTTGTAGCCTTCGGAAGCAAGACCGGCGGCAAAGGTTACGGCGTGCTGCTCGGCAATGCCGACGTCGAAGCAGCGCGACGGATGGACCTTGGCGAATTTGTCGAGACCGGTGCCGGACGGCATTGCGGCGGTGACGGCGACGATCTTGTCGTCGAAACCGGCTTCCTGCGTCAGCGCATCGGCAAAGACCGAGGTATAGGCCGGGGCATTCGGCTTGGCCTTCGCCTGGGCGCCGGTGATGACGTCGAACTTGTTGACCCCGTGATACTTGTCGGCCGCGGCTTCCGCCGGCGGATAGCCCTTGCCCTTCTGCGTCACCACATGGATCAGCACCGGACCCTTGGCATTGTCGCGCACATTGCGCAGCACCGGCAGGAGATGGTCGAAGGAGTGCCCATCGATCGGGCCGATATGGTAGAAGCCCATCTCTTCGAAGAGCGTGCCGCCGGTGACGTAGCCGCGGGCATGCTCGACAGCGCGGGTGATCGCCCGGTCGACGGTCTTGCCGAGATAGGCGGTCAGCTTCTTACCAACCTCGCGGATGCCCATATAGGTGCGGCCCGAGGCAAGGCGTGCCAGATAGGCGCTCATCGCGCCGGTCGGCGGCGCAATCGACATGTCGTTGTCGTTGAGGATGACGATCAGTCGGGCATCGAGCGCGCCGGCATTGTTGAGCGCCTCATAGGCCATGCCGGCCGAAAGCGCGCCGTCGCCGATGACGGCGATGACGTTGCGGTTCTTGCCGTCGAGATCGGCGGCGACCGCCATGCCGAGGCCGGCAGAAATCGAGGTCGAGGAGTGGGCGGCGCCGAAGGGGTCGTACTCGCTCTCGGCACGGCGGGTGAAGCCGGAAAGGCCGCCTTCCTGGCGCAGCGTCCGGATGCGGTCGCGACGGCCGGTCAGGATCTTGTGCGGATAGCACTGGTGGCCGACGTCGAAGATCAGCCGGTCATCCGGCGTGTTGAAGACCTTGTGGATGGCAATCGTCAGTTCGACAACGCCGAGGCCGGCGCCGAGATGGCCGCCGGTGCGCGACACCGCGTCGATCATTTCCGCTCGGACCTCACCGGCAAGCTGCGGCAGATCCTTGTCGTCGATCTTCTTCAGATCGTCGGGGAAAGTCACCTTGTCGAGCAAGGGAGTAGCCGGCATCGGATTGGTTGGCAGTTGTGTCACGCTGCATGCCTCATGCGCGCCGTGGGGTCAGGCGCGCGATAGTTGGTGGTACCGTCGAAGCGGCTCTTTAGACGCAATCGTTGCTGAATGCAAAATTAGGCGTTCCTGCGTCGTCAACCAAGAGACTAGCGCATGATTCTGTGAATCGAAATCGATTCAAGCGCCATGAGGCAATGTTGCGCGGTTTTATGCGCTTATGCCGTTCTACTTGCGGTCGAGATCAGCTTTCGGGCAGCGGAACAAATTCTTCCTCGTCGCCGGGCACGATGTCGAAGCGGCCGGTGCGCCACTCTTCCTTGGCCTTCTCGATGCGCTCCTTGGAGGAGGAGACGAAGTTCCACCAGATGTGGCGGGCGGAGCCAAGTGCTGCACCGCCGAAGAGCATGACGTGACAGCCCTCAGGCCCGGCGGTCACCGTGATCTCGTCGCCCGGACGGAAGACGAGCAGTTGGTTGTCGGCAAAGTGGTCGCCGGCGATGATCGCCTCTCCGGAGAGAATATAGAGCGCGCGTTCTTCCCACTGTGCGGCAAAGGGGGCGCTTTTGCCCGGAGCGATGTTGAGGTCGACATAGATGGTGTCGGTGAAGACCGAGACGGGCGACTTCGCGCCTTCGAAATTGCCGAGGACCACCCGCGCCTTGATGCCGTCATCGCTCATATGCGGCAGCATGCGCTCCTCGGTGTGGCTGAAAATCGGGTCGATTTCTTCCTTGTGGTCGGGTAGTGCCAGCCAAGTTTGCAAGCCGGAGATCGAGCGGGCGTGGCCGCGCTGGTTTTCGGGCGAGCGCTCGGAATGCACGATGCCGCGGCCGGCGGTCATCAGGTTCACGTCGCCGGGGCGGATCACCATCTCGGTGCCGAGGCTGTCGCGATGCTTGATTTCGCCGTCGAAGAGATAGGTGACGGTCGAAAGCCCGATATGCGGATGCGGGCGCACGTCGATCGCCTCGCCGGCGCGCAGCAGCGCCGGGCCCATGCGGTCGAAGAAGATGAAGGGACCGACCAGGCGCCGCTTCGCCGACGGCAGGGCGCGGCGAACCTGCAGCCCGCCGATATCGCTGGTGCGCGGAACGATCAGATGTTCGATGGCGTCACAGGCGGGTTTGTCGCCGGCGAGCGGATCGGGGCCTGGAAAGAAAGACATGGCGCGTGCTCCCGTTTCTTGCTGTCATATCAATAACTAGCGCCTGCGCGCTGAGGCGGCTAGGGACCAATCCGATACGAAGCGTTTCCGCGGAGCAATCAATCCGCTTCTCAATCGGCGTCGAGCGGCTCCACGCCCTGCGGTTTGCCGGCCCGGTCGAGGCGGATCTTTTCGATGCGGTCTTCGGCAGCCTTCAGCAGCGCCTCGCAATGCTTCTTCAGCGCTTCGCCACGCTCGTAAATCTCGATCGACTTGTCGAGGGCGACGTCGCCGCGCTCCAGCGCCGAGACGATCCGCTCCAGTTCCTCTACGGCCTGCTCGAAGGAGAGCGCGGAAACGTCCGGTTGCGTGGTGTTGTTCATGGTTACCCTCTCATCAGTCTTGAGATGTGCAGGCCGGCCGATTCGGCCAGGCCCTGAAGGTCATAGCCGCCTTCGAGCAGGCTGACCATGCGGTTGCCGGCGCTGCGGTCGGCGATCTCGTGCAGGCGTCCCGTCGCCCAGTCGAAATCCTCGGCGACGAGGTTGATCTGCGCCAGCGGATCGCGGTGATGGGCATCGAAGCCGGCGGAAATCAGGATGAAGTCCGGCCGGAAATTGGTGAGCGCCGCAAGCACGCGGCTGCGGAACGCCTCGCGGAATTGCTCGCTGCCCATGTTCGGCGACAGCGGCGCATTGACGATGTTGCCCTTGATGCCCGTCTCGTCCTTGGCGCCGGTGCCGGGGTAAAGCGGCATCTGGTGCGTCGAGCAGAAGAGCACCGACGGATCGTTCCAGAAAATGTCCTGCGTGCCGTTGCCGTGGTGCACGTCCCAGTCGACGATCGCGACGCGCTCGGCACCATGGGCCTTCTGGGCGTACCGGGCGGCAATCGCCACCGTGTTGAACAGGCAGAAGCCCATCGCCTTGTTCTTTTCGGCGTGGTGTCCCGGCGGGCGCGCCGCGATGAAGGCGTTGTCGGCCTCGCCGGAAAAGACCGCGTCGACCGCCGCAGTCGCGCCGCCGATTCCGGTCAAGGCGGCTTCGAGGCTCAAGGGGCTGGCATAGGTGTCCGCCTCGAAATGGTTGAGGCCTTCCTCCGGGATGGCGCGCTTGACGTTACGCAGGTGTTCTTCCGGGTGAACGAGCAGAACGAGATCTTCGCTCGCCTTCTTCGCCTCGATCCGTTTGAGATCGGCGAAGTTCGGATGTTCGAGCGCAAGGTTCAGCGCCTTCAGCCGGTCCGGCCGTTCGGGATGCCCCTCCGGAACCTCGTGTTCCAGAAAGACCGGATTTTCATAGAGGAACGTGGTCATGTCGCGAAACCTAGTGCTGTCACCCTGCAAGGTCCATGGCGAGGCAGTCGAAAGGCGGAATTTTCAACAGCGCGGATCGAGCAGCAGTTTGCCGTCGCGGCCCGCATCTGCCTGATGCGCAAGCGCCGCGCCGAGCTGGCTCAATGGATAGATCTCCGCGATCCGGCTGGAAAAGAGACCGGTGCGCAGGCCGTCGAAACTTCTCGCAAAAGCCGCTTCAATCGCCGGTCGCCCGGCCGAATGTACCCATGTGCGCAGCCACAGGAACGAGAAGCGGATATCCGGCCGCGACTGGATCACTGCCTGAGATACCGGCACGCCGCTCAGCGCCCCGTACTGGATGAAGGCGCCGCCGGGTTCGAGGGTGCGAAGAATGAGATCGCCGGCAAACGGACCGCCGACGGCGTCGATGATCGCGTCGAGCCGGAGTTCGGGTATGCGGCTCTCGTCGCCAAGAACGACGTGGCCGGGAACCTCGCTTGCAAGCCGCTCGGCGCTGCGTTGTCTGCGAACGATGCCAATGGCCTTCGCCCCTTCGCCGGCAAGCAGCTTCATCAGCATGCCGCCGATCGCGGACCCTGCCGCCGTGACGCCGATGCGGCGCCGGTCGAGCGCGCCGAAATGCGCGCGCAGCGCCTCGACCAGTTGCAGTGCGGTCAGCGGATTGACGTAGCAGGTGGCCGCATCGGTCTCACGGATGTCGTCGGGCAGTGTGAAACACCATTCGGCCGGTCGCAGCAGATACTCCTGCCAGAGGCCGCTGGCGCCGATCGGTACCACGCGGTCGCCGGGTTTCAGCGAAGTCACGCCGCCGCCGACGCGCGTCACCGTACCGAAGCCCTCGAAGCCCGGAACGAAGGGCAGGGTGGTGCGGGCGCTGTAGGCGCCGGTCACCGGGATGAGATCGGACGGGTTGATGGCGGCAAGCGACAGCGCTACTTCGACGTCGCCCGATCCCGGTGCGACGCGTTCCCGATCGACGACCGCAATCACTTGCCGGGGGTCGCCGAACTGTCTAACGAGGGTGGAGCGCATCGTCGGGGAGCCTCGCATGGACGGCAGGGAGCTGGAGAACGTTACGGAAATCCGTATTCCGTTTCGCGATATAGACATGCACGGCCATATGCACAATGCCGCCTATTATGCCCATGCGGAAGCAGCCCTTTCCAGTCTCTGGCGCCACCGCCCGCATGTGGTGAACGAGCCGAGCTATCTCGTGCGCCGCTCGGCCTGCGTCTATCACCGCGGCCTGCGCTACGACGAACCGGCCCGCTTCACTGTCAACGTAACAAAGATCGGCGGCAGCTCGATCAGCTTCGCCGTCAAGGTCGAGGCGCGCGGCCAACTTGTGGCGGAAGTGGAGGTCGTCTGGGTGGCGGTCGATCCGCAACGCCACACCCCACTGCCGCTGCCGACCGCGACACGGGAATGGCTGGCGGCCTATACGGTCTGAACCAAAGCAATTGCAGGAAAAGTGCGAAGCGGTTTTCCGTCCGCAATTGCGCGCGCTCAAACCGCGCGAAACAGGGCGACGATGCCCATGCCGCCGCCAACGCCCATCATCGCCAGTCCTTCGGTGCCGGCGGGCGCGGTCAACATTTGCGAGAAAAGCCGGACCGTAAGGATTGCCCCTGATGCGCCATAGGGATGGCCGAGCGCGATGGCGCCGCCATCGAGATTGACCCTTTCCTTGGCAATTTCGAGCTGGTCGAGGCTACCAAGCACCTGTGAAGCGAAGGCCTCGTTGAATTCGATGAAATCGACCTTGGCCGGATCGAGCGCGGGTTGCCGCACTTTCAGCTTCTGCATCGCCGGCACGGGGCCGAGGCCGAGAAGGTTGGGGTGGACGCCGGCCGTCGCCGCATCGACGAATTCGAGCGCGAAGGGAACGCGAAGTCGCTGGGCCTCGGCAAGGCTGGTCACCAGCACCACGGCCGCGCCATCATTGATCGGGCAGGCATTGCCGGCGGTCACCGTGCCACCCTCGACGAAGACCGGCTTCAGCCGCTGCAGTGTTTCCATCGACGCGTTCGGACGCGGGCACTCATCGCGAGACACAAAACCCGCCGCCGTCTCGATCGGCACGATCTCGCGGACGAAACGGCCGGCAAGCTCGGCTTCAACGGCGCGGCGATGGCTTTGAAGCGCAAAGGCATCCTGCCGTTCGCGAGAGATCCTACAGGCGGTCGCGACGTTTTCGGCGGCGACGCCCATGTCCGGATCGCCGATCTCGTCCGGCGCCATGCGGGCGCGCTTGACGGGCGCGAGCTCGCCGCCGCGCTCCAGCGGCGGCCTCAGACGGATATGCGCGCGGCTGGCGCTCTCGGTCCCGCCGGCCAGGTAGAAGCGGCCGGCACCCGCCTGGATCATCCGCGCCGCGAGCGTGATCGCCTCCAGCCCGGAGCCGCATTGCCGATCGACGGTCACGCCCGGCGTCGAGACCGGCAGGCCTGCTTCGAGCGCTGCGAGCCGGGCGAGATTGCCGGCGCTGTTTGCGGCATTGCCGAGAATGACGTCGTCGATATCGGTCGCTTCCAGCCCGACATCGCCGAGAATACGGGCGATCAGCGGTGCTGCCAGCTGCGAGGGTTCGATATCGCGAAGCGTGCCGTTGACCCGGCCGATTGGTGTCCGGAGCGCGGCAATGATCACCGGTGTGCGTGCCGGCTCAGTCGATGAGTTCGAGAGCATCGTTTCCATCCGCGATCCATTGCCTGAGCGTGCCCGCAGCCACCTTGCCCGACTGCGTCATTGGCATCTTCGGGCAGAGCCAGATGCGGCGCGGATGTTTGTAGCGCGGCAGATGGGCAGCGAGATGACGCTCAAGTGCGCATCGGTCAAATATGCTGCCCTCCGGCTCGATGACGGCGACGAGTTCGCTGCCGAGGTCCGGATGATCGAGCCCGAGGACGAGCGCAGCGTGAACGTCAGGGTAGGCGACAAGTGTCGCCTCCACTTCCTGCGGGTAGATGTTGTTGCCGCCCGACAGAACCATACCGCCGGCGCGCCCGAGAAGATGAAGCATACCGTCCTCGTCGACGAAGCCGATGTCGCCCACCGTCGCAAGCTCGCCAAGACGACGGAAGCCGGCGCCATCGCTTTGCCCGACATAACCGTCGGAGATGAGGGCGCTGTCAACGAAGATCGTCCCTGTTTCGCCTGTGGGCACTTCGTCCCCTTTGTCATTGCGAATGCTGAGCGCAACGCCGGGGAAGGCGCGGCCGACGGCGGTGGCCGAAGCGGTGTCATCCCTTGTTGCGACGCTGATGAAGCCCAGCTCCGAGGCGCCGTAATATTCGATGACCTCCGCCTTCGGAAAAGCGAGTGCGGCGACGGCGCGATCGCTCGCCGTCAGTTTGGCGCCGGCGACGGTGATATGTGTGACGCAGGCCTGCGGTCTGTTCGTGGCCGCTGCGCAGAGCCGCCGCAGCATCGTCGGTACCAGCACCAGGCGTTGCACTTTCTCCGTCTCGATGATGGTCAGCGCTCGCGCTGCGTCGAAATGAGCCGCCCCGATGAATTCGGCGCCGGCGCCGAGCGTTTCGGCGAGCGCGTAGAGCGTCAGCCCGTGCGCCAGCGGGCCGGGAGCAAAGGTGCGGGTGCCATGGTCGATGCCGAAAAAGCGCGCGCCGGTGGCCAGGCTCCTGCGCCACGAGCCGCGATCACGGATGATCGCTTTCGGCGCGCCGGTCGTTCCCGAGGTGAAAACGACCAGAAACGGCTCGCCGTCCTCCCCGACTGCGAGCGGTGCTCGATCTCCACCGTCCTCCTCGATGAAGGATCGCGTCTCGCCGCTTGCCGGAGCGTGAAGAGACAAGTCCGCGCCATTGGCGCTGACGATCAGATCGGGAGACAAGCGGTCGCGCATGGCCTGGCGGGTTGCGGCCGGCAGATGCGGGTCGATGAGCGCGACACAGTTACCTTGGCTGGTGGCGGCGAGAAAGGCGGCGGCGAAGAGTGGATGATTGCCGGCCTCAAGTACGATCAGGCATGCGCGGCCGCCAAGCACGCTGCGGTGCCCGGCAACCCCCGCCAAATCGTCGAATGCCGCAACGAGCTGTCCGGCGAAGCGCTTCAGCTCATCGAAAGTGAAAACCCGGCCCTCCATACGGAAGGCCGGGGCATACGGATGTTCGTCCGCGTGGCGATGGATCGCGGCGGCAAACGGCATCGGCTCAGGCGCGTGCCGGCAGCAGCGGATAGCCGGCGTAGACGGCGCGGGCTGCCAGCGTTGCGATCGCTGCCTTCAAGAGGTCGCCCGGGATGAAGGCGAGCGAACCGGTGGCGACGGTCAGGAGCGGCGTGCCGGTAACCGCCGAAACCCAGGGCATGCCGATTGCATAAAGCACGACGACGCCGCCGAGGACGGAGGCGAGGAAGAAGCCGATGAACTGGCGCGTTTCCGCCTGGCCCTCGCGCACCGCGCGCTCGGCAATCAGGCCGGTGACGAAGGTGGCGACGACCCAGCCGATGATGAAGCCGCCGGACGGGCCGGCCAACACGGCAAGACCGCCGCGACCGCCCGAGAGCACCGGCAGGCCGATGGCGACCAAAAGCAGGAACAGCAGAAAGGCGAGTGCGCCGCGCTTGGCGCCGAGAATGCACCCGGCGAGCATCACGCCCATCGACTGGGCGGTGATCGGTACCGGAATGAAGCCGAGCGTGATCGGCGGAATGAGGCCGAGCACGACGACGATCGCGGCGAAGAGGGCGATGAGGACGAGATCTCTGGTGTTCATGACGTTCGGTTCCCTGTGTATTAGATTTTTCGCATCTATTGGCGACGAAATCCGCGCGCGTCAATTGCCGCAGCGATGGTATCGGCATCTTTGAGCGTCAGGATGATCAGCGGCCCGATGATCGTCAACGGTCGGATCGGCAGGCCGCGGGCGCGGTGCGCCTCGCGGATCGCCTCGTAGCGCGCGAAGATGTCGGGCACGAAGCGCAGCACCAGCCCGAGCGCCAGGCTGACATCGGCCGCCCGCAGCCAACCCAGCCGTTCGAAAGGGGTCAAGAGTACAGTGATCTCGTCCATGAAGGCGCTGATCGTCGTCGTCGCCGTGACGGCGGCCGCAAACAGCACCAGGGCCATCAGCCTCAGCGTCAGGGTCGCGACCTCGCCGACCGGCAGCAGAAAAAGGTTGACCGCGGCCAGAAAGAAGATCGTCAGGAAGACGATGCCGACGCGCGCGATTGCCTCCTTCAGGGGGAGCCCGACGGAAAGATAGAGGCCGGCGGCAAGGACGAAGGCGATCGCCTGCAGCACCAGTGAACCGCTGAGGAAGAGGACGATGCTCAGGGCTACGAGTGCAATGAGCTTCACTCTCACCGGCAGGCGGTGCAGCAGGCTGTCGCCTTCGATGTGCAGGCTCGTCAGCATCCGGCGATCTCATGGTAGCGGCGGATCGTCTCGCGCGGGTCGCCGTCGGCCGCAAGCCGCCCCTCGTGGAAGAGCAGCAGCCGGTCGACGTTTTCGACGAGTGCAAGATCGTGGGTGATCACCACCGTATCCTCCGGCAGCCCCTCGATCGTTTCGGCGACGCGGCGTCGATTGCGCAGGTCGAGCTGGTTCGTCGGCTCATCGAGGATGAGGATTTTCGGATCGGTGACGACGACGCTTGCCATGGCGACGAGCTGCGTCTCGCCGCCCGAAAGCTCGTGCACACGCCGTCGTGCCAGATGTTCGATACCGAAGCGCGACAGCGCGCCTTGCATGCGGCGGTCGATTTCCTCGCGAGGAAGCCCGCGGTTCTTCAAGCCGAAGGCGATGTCCTCGGCAACGATGGGCATGATCAGCTGGTGCTGCGGATTCTGGAAGATAAAGCCGGCTTCGGAAAGCACGGCGCGATCGTCTTCGACCGTGTTCAGCCCGTTGACCGTCACTCGACCCGAGGAAGGCTTGACCAGGCCATTGATCAGCCGGGCGAAAGTGGTCTTGCCGGAACCGTTGAGACCGATGATACCGACGCGCTTTTCACTGAGCGCCAAGTTCAACGGGTGCAAGGCCACCCGCTCGCCGAAGCGGACCGCGCAATCGGTAAAGCGGATGTCCATTCCGTCCCTCGCTATCTTCGGCCCGCGCCGTTTTCGGGGTGCTCTATAGGCCAAGTCCGGCAACAAGGGCAATGCGGTGGCGCGGGACCGAGATGCGGGCGGAACACGGCGCATACATTTCCTCATCCTGCTCCAGTTTGAATTATGGGAATAAAAGCCTATTCTTATCGCCATGACGATTCGCCTTTCCAACAGCGACGCCCGTCGCATCTTCCTCGCCAAGCAGGGCCTTTCCGGCGCTCCGAACCGCGCGCTCGGCAAGGAGGGGCTGCTGAAGCTCATCCACGACATCGGCTTCGTGCAGGTGGACAGCATCGCCACGGTCGAGCGCGCCCATCACCAGATCCTGTTTGCTCGCAACCAGACCTATCGCCGCGAACATCTGACGGCGCTTCTGGAAGATGATCGAGACCTGTTCGAGCACTGGACGCACGACGCCTCGATCATTCCGAGCAGCTTCTTCCGCTACTGGAAGCACCGCTTCAAATGGGAAGGCGAGACGATCGTCGAGCGCTGGCAAAAATGGCGCGGCGAGGGCTTCGAGAAGGGCTGTGACGAGACCTATCAGCGCATCGCCGAGGGCGGACCGGTGCTGGCGCGCGACCTCAAGGAAGCCGAGCACGAATCCGGTGGCTGGTGGAACTGGCACCCCTCGAAGACCGCACTCGAAGTGCTCTGGCGCACCGGAAAACTGGCGATCGCGCGGCGTGAGAATTTCCAGAAGGTCTATGATCTGACCGAGCGGGTGATCCCGCCGCATCATCAGGATGGCGACGTCAGCCACCAGGAATTCATCGATTGGGCTTGCCGCAGTGCGCTCGAACGCCTGGGCTTTGCCACCCACGGCGAGATCGCCGCCTTCTGGGATCTCGTATCCCCCGACGAGGCGAAGACCTGGGTTGCCGAGCATCGCGATGAACTTTGCGAAGTGTTGATCGAGGCGATCGATGGTGGCCGCCCGCGCGCCGCCTTCGCCTTCACCGGTTTTCCGCAAGCGCTCGGCAATATTCCCGAACCGCCGGGCCGTGTCCGGGTGCTCAGCCCCTTCGACCCACTGCTGCGCGACCGCAACCGCTCGGAGCGCCTGTTCGGCTTCTTCTATCGCATCGAGATCTTCGTGCCCGAGGCCAAGCGCGAATACGGCTACTATGTCTTTCCACTGATCGAAGGTGACCGAATGATCGGCCGCATCGACATGAAGGCGGACCGCAAGCGCGGCAGCCTCGACGTGCGCAAGCTCTGGCTCGAGACGGGCGTCCGCGCGTCGGCAGGCCGCCTGGAGCGCATCGATGCGGAGCTCGAGCGTGTTGCCCGTTTTGCCGGCGTCGAAAAAGTGGAGCGCCTCGAAGGCTGGGACGCATCGCTTACGTGATATTTTCCTTGGCTTGAACCCGCGGCCTTCCTAAATGGAGGCGATAGAATTTCTCGACGCGGGAGCGCACCACCATGAACACCGATCTGATGAGCCTCTTCGATGCCGACGAGGCAACGATCCGCAAGGTTCTCTCGGAGACGCTCGCCGGCGCCGACGACGGCGAGCTCTTTCTTGAACATGCGCAAGCCGAGGTGCTGTCCTTCGACAACGGCCGTCTGAAGGGCGGCAGCTTCAACACCGACCAGGGTTTCGGTCTTCGTGCCGTCGCCGGAGAAGCGGTCGGCTACGCCCATTCAGGCGAGCTTTCGCTGTCGGCGCTTCGCCGCGCCTCGGATGCGGTGGCGCAGGTCACCCGCGGCTATGCCGGCTCCTATGCGGCCGCGCCGCAGCGCACCAACAAAAAGCTCTATGGCGACGAGAACCCGATCGGCGAGCCGAGCTTCGAGGCGAAGGTTGCCCTGCTGCAGGAGATCGACGCCTATCTGCGCGCCAAGGATCCCAAGGTTCGGCAGGTGACGGCGTCGATCGCGGCAAGCTGGCAGGTTGTCGACATCCTCCGCGCCGACGGCCACCGCGTGCATGACGTCAGGCCGATGACCCGCATCAACATCTCCGTCGTCACCGGTGACGGCGATCGCCAGGAAAGTGGTTCCTTCGGCACCGGCGGGCGTCGCGGCTTCGGCGATTTCGTCACCGAGGAAAACTGGAAGACGGGCGCCGATGAGGCGCTGCGCCAGGCGCTTGTCAATCTCGAAGCGATCGATGCGCCGGCCGGCACCATGGACGTGGTGCTTGCCTCCGGTTGGCCGGGCGTCATGCTGCACGAAGCCGTCGGCCACGGCCTCGAAGGCGATTTCAATCGCAAGAAGACGTCGGCCTTTGCCGGCCTGATGGGCGAGCAGGTCGCCGCCAAGGGTGTCACCGTCGTCGACGATGGCACCATCGAGGCGCGCCGTGGTTCGATCTCGATCGACGACGAGGGTACGCCGTCCGGCTACAACGTTCTGATTGAGGACGGCAAGCTCGTCGGCTACATGCAGGACCGGCAGAACGCCCGGCTGATGGGCATGACGCCCACCGGCAATGGCCGCCGCCAGGGCTACGCCCATGTGCCGATGCCGCGCATGACCAATACCTACATGCTGTCAGGCGAGAGGACGCCGGAGGAAATCATCGCCTCGGTCAAGAAGGGCATCTATGCCGTTTCCTTCGGCGGCGGCCAGGTGGACATCACCTCCGGCAAGTTCGTCTTCGGCTGCACCGAGGCCTACCTGATCGAGAACGGCAAGATCGGCGCGCCCGTGAAAGGCGCCATGCTGATCGGCAACGGTCCGGACGCGATGAAGCGCGTGACCATGGTCGGTAACGACACCAAGCTCGACACCGGCATCGGCAATTGCGGCAAGGCCGGCCAGTGGGTGCCAGTCGGCGTCGGCCAGCCGCATCTGCGCATGGATCAAATCACGGTCGGCGGCACGCAGGCGTAAGATTGCATGGCGGTCTTCAAGCTGTCATTTCCGTCGCCGGAGACCGCCACGCCAAGCCACGAACTCAGGTTCAACGGGGATGCTGGCGAGATCGTGCGGCGCCGCGGAAGATGAGCGCGAGGAGGGATTGCTCCTTGGCTACACCGAGGAGCAATGTGACTGGTGGCCCGCCAATCGTTTCCGCAGGATCATCGCGGAAACATGACGAAGGCTGCCTCTGTCGCCGCCTCCGCTCACCCGCGTGACGGCAGCATCATGCAATCATAGGAGCGCTGCTTGAGCGCATCGCAGGCGGCCGCTGCCGCATCACGGCTCGAGAACCCGACGAAGCGGGCGCGGTAGATGGCATTGGCGCCCTTGCCGACAGCTTCAGTGTAGGGTGTGGCTCCGGCGAGGGGAGCGCCGGCTTCGGAGCGTGCCTGAGCGAGCAGCATGCGGGCTGCCTCGGCAGACGGTGCCGCTGAAATCTGGATCTGCCAACCGCCAGCTGCAGCCGGTGCCGCCGCCGTCGTTTCGATCTCAGCCACCTCGGTGGGACGTTCCGCAGGTATAGCGGCTGTGGATGTTGCCGCAATCAAAGCGGCAACGGAATCCTGCTTCGTCCGCTGGGGCGCGGCAAAGGGCATTGGAACGTCCAATGTCGCGGCCGACGTCACCTCGACCACCTTCCCGCCGCGGGTGGACGCGACCAGCTGCCGCCCGATCTTAGTCGAAGCCTTGCCGACATGGCGATCGAGAAGTGCCGCCATCTTGGCATCGCGGCTGCGCGCCGACCGCCCACCGAGCACGACGCCGACCACCCGGCGATTGCCGTCCTTGACGGCGCTGACGAGATTGAAGCCGGAAGCGTTGGTATAGCCGGTCTTGATGCCGTCCATGCCCTCGTAGCGATACATCAGATTGTTGTGGCCGCGGACCTTGCGGCCGCGGAAGCTGAAGCTCTCGGTGGCAAACAGCCGGTATTCTCTGGGAAAGTCGCGCATCAGCGCGACGGCAAGCGTCGCCATCTCACGCGCTGTCGTCACCTGCTGGCTGGCCGGCAAGCCGGAGGCGTTGGTGAAGACCGTCTTGCGCATGCCGAGCTGCCGCGCCTTGGCGGTCATCATCCGGGCGAAGTTGGCCTCGGAGCCTCCGAGCCTTTCCGCCATCGCCGTCGCCGCGTCGTTGCCTGAGCGCACGATCATGCCGAGCACGGCCTCGCGAACCGTGATAGTCATGCCGGACTTGAGGCCGAGGCGCATCGGTGGCTTGGCGGCGGCTGCCTTCGAGACCTTGATTTTGCTCTCCCACGAAAGTTCGCCGCGCCGCAGCGCCTCGAAGGTCATGTAGACGGTCATCATCTTGGTCAGCGAGGCCGGATGGTTGAGCACGTCAGGGTTTTCGGCCGAGAGGACTTTGCCGGTGCGCGCATCCAGTACCAGCGAGGCGGTTCCGGCGATTGCCGTTGCGGACCCAAGCGCGAAAGCGAAGATCGCAAGCAGGAGGCAGCGCAAAGTTTTCATGTCGATCCCCGTCGGAAAGCGCCGTCGGCCGGGCGCAAAGCTGTTTCGTTTTGTGACAAGGTGCGTGTCTTTGTTGCAACTTTAGGGCGGAATGTGGCGGTCCCGCCCTGTTTTCGGGGCCGTGGTAAATGGCCAATGAATGTCCTCTCCGTTCAACAAGGTTTAACGCCCTCGCCGTTAACTTTCCAGGCCTGTATGCCGCGGGGAAACATGGGGCCGAACATCAAGAGCACGATCGCGACAATTGTTCGCCGCGCCGCCATCGCCGGCGGACTGGAGGTCGCCGGAGGGCTGAGCCGCGTCGGGCTGATGGGTGGTGCGCGCGGCAAGGGGGCGATCTTCACGCTGCACCATGTCCGGCCGAGGCTTGCGCGTGCCTTCGATCCCAACGCCCATCTGGAGATCACGCCGGAATTCCTCGACGCAGCTTTGACGACACTGAAGCGTGACGGCTATCGCTTCGTCCCGCTCGAACAGTTGCCGGATGCGCTGGCCGCCGGAGGCGGGCCGATCGCCTGTCTTACGCTTGATGACGGCTACCGGAACAATCTCGTGCATGCGCTGCCCGTGTTCGAGCGCCATGCCGCACCCTTCACCGTGTTTGTCACTGGGGGCTTCATCGATCGAACCCATACGCTCTGGTGGGAAACGCTCGCCGACGTGCTCGCGACGAAGGAGACGCTGCGGTTCGACTTCGGTCACGGTGTCGAGACGCTGCCAACGCATACGACTGCCGACAAGCAGACGGCCTTCAATCGTGTCGCGGCGGTCGTTCATAGCCGCGATGAAGCGACGGCCATTGCATTGCTGAACGCCGTAGCGATCGAACACGGCATCGATCCGCTGGCGATTACCGAACGGCTGACTTTGGATCAGACAGGGCTTCGGCGGTTGATCGAAAGCCCGCTGGCCAGCCTCGGCGCGCACACGATCAGCCATCGCTCAATCGCGCGCCTGAGCGGCGACGACGCAAGGCGAGAAATTCGCCAGTCGGCGGAGCGTGTCGAGGCCATTACCGGCCGGCAGCCTCTGGCCTTCGCCTATCCCTATGGCGACGCACCAGCCGTCTCGGCACGCGATCATCGCATCGTCGCCGATCTCGGTTTTTCCCTCGCGGTCACCACCCAGCCCGGCACGCTCGTCGAACGCGCGAAATTCAGCCTTCATGCGTTGCCGCGCATTTCGCTGAATGGTCATTTCCAGCGGGCACGTTACGTCTCGGCGCTGGCGTCCGGCATCCCATTCCGCTTGGCGGGCGCCTGAACGGCCGCCAATTAAGGGTACATGCGCACCTTTTCCCAGCCGCCTTCGGGTGTTGCGCGACGGAACTCCATCCGGTCATGCAGCCGGAACGGGCGGTCGTGCCAGAATTCGATCGAGGTCGGGCGGATGCGGAAGCCGGACCAATAGCTCGGGCGCGGGATCTCGCCGAGTGCGTGGCGGGCGGTGTATTCGGCGACGGCCTTTTCCAGTGCGAAGCGGCCTTCTAGCGGGCGTGACTGTTTCGATGCCCAGGCGCCGATGCGGCTGCCGCGCGGCCGGCTCTTGAAGTATTCGTCTGCCTCTTCGTCGGTCACGATCTCGACCGGACCGCGCACGCGCACCTGACGCCTCAGGGATTTCCAGTGGAAGCACATGGCTGCCTTGCGGGCGCCAAGGATTTCCTGGCCCTTCTGGCTCTCGAAATTCGTGTAGAAAACGAAGCCGCGTTCGTCGAATCCCTTCAGCAAGACCATGCGGACGTTCGGCAATCCGTCGCTGTCGACGGTGGCAAGCGCGACCGCGTTCGGGTCGTTGATTTCGCTGCCTTCCGCGTCCTTCAGCCATGTGCCAAACAGGGAAAAGGGCTCATTTGATTCGGTGAAGTCACCGCTTGTTAACTCATTCGCCGCCATTATTGCCTTCCAATGCCGTGATGTCTGGCGCGGAAATGCTTCGGGATGAACCCGACCGGTGTTTCCGCATCAAAAATGTCGGAGCCTGTACGTTGACCTTCTCGAGCAGCGTGCGGCTCCAGCGAGTCTGACAGGATTGCCGTGCAAGACATAGCAAAGTGGATCGATACCAAGAAGGGGTATTCCTTCGCCTTGCTGCGTAGCGCGGCAATTTGCCTGCCGGTCCTGGTGCTTTCTGGCTGCATGGGCGCGGGCCTCGATTTCTTTGGCAGCGGCGTCGACCGCACGGTCGCGACGGGTACCGTTCCCGTCGCCAAGACCTCCGATGGCCTCTCCGACGCCGTGATGGTCCGCAATGCCGTGACATCGGCCGAACTCGGTGGCGGTAGCATCAACCCGATCCCTTGGGCCAACGCGACTTCTGGCAGCGCCGGTGTCATCAGCATCATTCAGGAAGACCGCGCGAGCGGCATGCTCTGCCGCCGCTTCACCACGACGCGCCATTCCTACGAGGGCATCGCAAAGTTCGACGGCAGCACGTGCCAGGGCGGCGATGGCGCCTGGTATCTGACGAGCTTCGGCCCGCGCGCCTGAGATAGCGCTCGGAAATTCGCGATTAACCACAATTCTCTAAAAGTGCGAACGATCGTCCGCGACGCTCATTCCAGAGCCGGTGGCGCCGTTGCGGCTAACCACTATTTAGCAAGTTCTCCAGATCATCGATGCTCAGTGGACGGGCGACAATGACGCCTTCATTCGGGGCATAAGGCGGGCATCAAGGAGAGGCCGCCGATCAGAGAAGATGGTAGAAGCCATGCGTGATCCCTATGCGATCCTCGGTGTCCGGCGCAACGCCGGGCAGGACGAAATCAAGGCGGCCTGGCGTTCGCTGGCAAAGGCCGTGCATCCGGACCATAACCAGGACGACCCCACTGCCGCCGAGCGCTTTGCCGAGGCAGGCAAGGCCTATGAGCTTCTGCGCGATCCGAAGCTCAGGAGTCGCTACGACTATGCGCGCCGCGAGGCCGAGCTTCGTCGCATGGAGGCGATGAAGGCAAAGATGCGTGGCAATGTGCAGGAGGAGGCGCCCGTCGACGCGGAGACCGCCGAGGACGCCATCTCGCAGATCTTCGGCGCCGAAGCACGTGCCAAGTCGGCCCGGCCATCGCCGAAGCCGGCGGCGAACCCATCGCCCAAGCCCGCGCCGAAACCGACAGCGGCCAAGGAGCCGGAACGCACGGCTCAAGCTGCCGAGGTAAAGCCTGAACCCGCGGCCGAGGCGCAGCCGGAAGCCGTCGCCAGGACGGATACGCCGCTCATGCAGCGCGCCGCAGCGCCCGCAGCCGAACTCGTCGCAGCCATCGTCCGGCGCATCCGCGGCCGCGCAGCAAAGACCGCCGAGAAGGTGCCCGACCTTACCGTCGATCTGGCTGTCAGCATCCGGGACCTGATCAATCGCCAGCGCTTGACTGTCGAACTTCCGGATGGCGAGAGCCTGAAGGTTCAAATTCCCCCGGGTGCCGTCGATGGGCAGACCATTCGCCTGGCGGAACAGGGTTATCGCGTCACCGGCATGAGTCGCGGCGATGTCGTCGTCACGCTCAGGGTCGATCAGAGCGGCACCTTCCGCACCCGTGGCCTTGACCTGCTCACGACCCTACCGATCGATCTGCAGGGTGCTGTCCTCGGCTGCGAGGAGCGCATCGAGACGCCGGTTGGTCCGGTCACCGTCGTCGTGCCGGCCTGGTCCGGTTCGGACAAGATCATCCGTCTCGCAGGCCAGGGCCTGCCCGGAACCTACGGGACCCATGGCGATCTCCTGGTGGAGCTGCGGCTGGTCCTGAAAGACACGCCGGATGAGAAGGTGACCGATCTGATGAAGTCGCAGCGCGACGGATTCTATCTGTGACGGTCGATTTGTGACAGTTCGCTGACACTTTGAACCAATATTACGGGGACTAACAGTTCCTGATCTCAGGCGCGCTTGAACCACCCTTGCCACTATGCCATAGGCAATTCTCGACAATTTGCCGCACCCGTTCGGTGGGGTGTCTATGACATTTGTGAACTTTGGCACCGGCGCCGGCCGTTGCTGGAAATAGTATTGGGGACTTACCATGGCTCAGGCATCCGGTCTGATGAAGGGCAAACGCGGCGTCATTATGGGCGTTGCAAACAACCGTTCCATCGCATGGGGCATTGCCAAGGCCATCCACGCGCAGGGTGGTGAAGTTGCGTTGACCTATCAGGGCGATGCGCTCAAGAAGCGCGTCGAGCCGCTGCTCGCCGAGATCGACGGCTTCATGGCCGGCCATTGCGACGTTAGCGACGAAGCCAGCATCGACGCCGTCTTCGATACGCTCGAAAAGCAATGGGGCAAGATCGACTTCGTGGTGCACGCGATCGGTTTCTCCGACAAGGACGAACTCACCGGCCGCTACGTCGATACCTCGCCCGAGAACTTCGCCAAGACGATGCAGATTTCGGTCTACTCGTTCACCGCGGTTGCCCGTCGTGCTGAAAAGCTGATGACCGATGGCGGCTCGATGCTGACCCTGACCTACTACGGCGCCGAAAAGGTAATGCCGAACTACAACGTCATGGGTGTCGCCAAGGCTGCGCTCGAAGCCAGCGTGAAGTACCTCGCGGTCGACCTCGGCCCGAAGAACATTCGCGTCAACGCCATCTCCGCCGGCCCGATCAAGACCCTGGCCGCCTCCGGCATCGGCGACTTCCGCTATATCCTCAAGTGGAACGAGTACAACGCGCCGCTGCGCCGCACCGTGACGATCGAGGAAGTCGGCGACGTCGGCCTCTACATGCTCTCCGACCTCTCGCGTTCGGTCACCGGTGAAGTCCACCACGCCGACAGCGGTTACCATGTCGTCGGCATGAAGGCGGTGGACGCGCCCGATATCTCCGTGCTCAAGGACTGATCGGCACGGCTTGCCGGTTCGACGGCCCCGCTGCCCGGAGACATGTTGTGCTGATCTATGTGATCCGTCACGGACAGACCGACTGGAATGCCGAAAGCCGGCTCCAGGGGCAGAAGGACATCCCGCTCAATGATTTCGGTCGCCAGCAGGCGACCGGCAATGGCGCAGCACTCGCCGGTATCCTCGGCACCGACGCCGCGCATTTCGATTTCGTCGCGAGCCCGCTTGGCCGCACGCGCGAGACCATGGAGCGCGTGAGGCTGGCGATGGGGCTCGATCCCGCCGCCTACCGTACCGACGAACGGCTGAAGGAGGTATCCTTCGGTGACTGGGAAGGGCACACGCTTCCCGAGCTCAAGCGCTCGGCGCCGCAAAGGATCGCCGAACGGCGCGCGGTGAAGTGGGACTTCATTCCGCCGGGACCTGATGCCGAGAGTTACGAAATCCTGTCCTGGCGTGTTGCCGCCTGGCTAAAGGACGTGACGAAGCCGACCGTCTGCGTCAGCCACGGCGGTGTCATCCGATCGCTTTTCAAGCTCTTTGGAGAAATGGAGGCCGAAGAGGCTGCGTCTGCGGCGATCCCGCAGGATCGCCTTCTGCGCATTTCCGGCGGTGCCATCGGCTGGATCTGACGGCCGGAACGATAACCCGCCCCAAAGCAATGCCAGGAAAAGTATGGAACGGTTTCCCGTCCGGAATTGCGTGATCTGAGGGACGGGTCGCTGCTTACTGTACGATTTCGAGGTCGTTGATGACCCGCTTGCCATCGACTTCGGTATAGAAGACCAGCACCTTCACGCCCTCCTTCAGGCCCTCGAAATTGAATTCTTCGGGTGCCTGGTAGCTCTTGCCGTCATCGAGCTGCAGGCTGAGACGTTCGGTGTCGACACCCGTAATGGTCGCTTCCACGTCGGCGCTTTCCGCAAGAGCGGACAAAGGCGAAAGCAAGCCGGCGGCGGCCATGAGCGCGGCAATGACAAAACGCATCTTTCTTGCCCTTTTCAACGATTCTGCGAACATTCTTGTCATCACCCTTGGTCCCCGATTGTGGCAAAAATTGCCTTGTAACTTGGCTTTTGGCCGTCAGGCCCCGGTTTTTTGATGGCCTGTCCGACGCCGCAAGACTGGACGGCGACATCGTTTTTTTCAAGCGGGGGAGCGTCGAAGTAGGGGAGGCGGAATATTGATTTCCCCATGAATCATAGGGTTTTCCAAGGATTTGTGACGAAAGCCAATCTTAAGGTTCGCTCGCTACCTTTGGTTGGGGATCGAGGGGAAAAGATTGAAGATCATCGACGTTCTGCGCCAGCGCATTCGGGCGGCAGCCAGATTTGCGAAACCATCGCTCATACCAGCGGCGATCGCCGGCCTCGTCGTGTTTGCCGGCGGGTACGTCTATGAGCGGCAGAATCGCGAAAACTTCCAGAGTGACCTCAGGATCGATGTCGAGAACGAACTGAACCTCATCGCCAACCGGTTGCAATCGGAGATAAACACCAACATCGCCGCGCTGAACGGATTTGCCAACAGCATCGGCGTGCACCCGGCGATGACGCCTGACGATTTTACCGTCATGGCAACGAAGCTTCTTCTCCAGAACCCGCAGATGGTGCGCGCTTCGGCTGCGCCCGCCGGTGTTGTGCGGATCGCCTTTCCGCGTGAAAGCCAGCAATGGTTCGTCGGCACCGATTTCAACAGGTTCGGCGCGACAAGGCACGCGATAGAACGCGCATCGTCGACGGTGAGACCCGTGATGATCGGCCCCATTCGCTTGCCGAGCGGCCGCAACGGCTTCGAGCTTTTCTTGCCTGTCTTTTCCAAGATCCAGGGACGGATGGAGCGCTGGGGCTATGTCGAGGCCATCATCGATGAAAGGGCGCTCTATCGCGCCGCGCGTCTTCTGGAGGCGGGTAGCGAAACGCCGGAACTGACGAAGGATCATCGCCACGTCGACGTTCACCTCGCGATCAGGGATATCTCCGAGCAGGAGCGGATCCAGGATGCGTTCTTCGGCGACGACGCGCTTTTCCGCAAGGCACCGGTGACGCGTCGGCTGGATCTGGCGGGTGGCGCTTGGGAGCTCGCAGCCATGCCGGTTGGCGAGTGGGACCAGCTTCCCGAAAACATCGATGCCATTCGCTTGGCGATCGCCGCCGCTGTCGCAATCGTGGTAATCCCGATCCTCTTGACCGGCGGGCTCTTCAACGAACGGCAGCGCAACATTGCCAAGCTGAAAGCGCGGGAAGGGGAGGTGATGACGCTCTCCCACCGGCTGAACCTCGCGCTCGACGCGTCCAAGATCGGCGTCTGGGAGATCGACGTCGAAACGCAGCAGCGCTCCTGGGACGATCGCATGTTCCACCTGCATGGGCTGGAGGTCCATCTGGAGGAACCGACCTATGAGGAGTGGCGCGCAACAGTGCATCCGGAGGACATCGGCATCGCCGCCAACGCGCTGTTCCGCAGCCTGGACGACGGCCTGGAATATCGCTCGCAATACCGGGTCGTGCTGTCTGACGGAACCTTGCGCCACATCCGCAACGTCGGATCCAGCCACCGCGGCGCCGATGGGCGCGCAAAGGTCACCGGCATCAGTTGGGACGTCACAGACGACGTTATGAAGACCGAGCGGCTGACTGCGGCCAAGGCCCAGGTCGATCAACAGAACCTCGAGCTCGAACAGGCACTGAAAGGTCTTTACGAGCGTGAGCAGGATCTTGAACTGCTTTCACGCCGGCTCGACCTGGCACTCGATTCCTATCGATGCGGCATGTGGGAGGCGGACCTCGATAGCGGACTGACCTATTGGGACGACCGCATGCACCAGCTCTACGGCCTCGTCTACACCGATGGGACCACCAACGAGGAGACATGGCTCACCGCGCTTCATCCCGATGATCGGGCGCCGGCGCTGGACGCGGTCAACCGCGCAATCGCGGCGGACGAGACCTATGTGCACCAGGCGCGCGTGTTTCTGCCGGCTGGCGGCGTCCGCCACATCCGGTCGGTCGGCAAGCTTCATGTGGCGCCGGATGGCGCACGCAAATTCGTCGGCATGGCGCTCGACGTCACCGAAGACGTGCTGATGACCGAGCAGTTGCGGGCAGCCAAGGCGATGGCGGATGCGAAGAACGCCGAGTTGGAGCAGGCGCGGGTACGGATCGAGCACAACGCCCTGCACGATCCCCTGACCGGTCTTGGAAATCGCCGCATGCTCGACAAGGCGCTGGAGCGGCTGGCGAGGGCCGGTGATCTCGAGGATATCGCCATCCTCCATATCGATCTCGACCGTTTCAAGCAGATCAATGACACGCTCGGCCACGCAGCCGGGGACGCCATGCTGATCCACGCTTCCGAAATCCTCCGGGCAAATATCCGGCCCGGCGATATCATCGCCCGCATCGGTGGTGATGAGTTCGTGGTCGCGGTCACCGGTGCGCCGGGCGAGGCGGCGCTGGCGGCGCGCTGTGACCGGATCATCGCCGCGATGCGCCAGCCGGTCGATTACAACGGTTTTCCCTGCCGCTTCGGTGTCAGCATCGGTGTGGCGGTGGGCCGTGGCGCGGAGATCGATGCGCGCAAGCTGCTCGTCAATGCCGATATCGCGCTCTACCGGGCCAAGGAGGCGGGCCGTAATCGTTATCAGTTCTTCACCGAGGTGTTGCAGGCCGAAGTGGTGACGGCCAAGCGGATCGCCGACGAGATCCTCGAAGGCATCGAACGGGACGAGTTCGAACCCTGGTATCAGCCACAGTTCGACGCGACCACGCTTGCGCTGTGCGGGGTGGAGGCGCTGGTGCGCTGGAACCACCCGCGTGAGGGCATCCTGACGCCGGATCGTTTCCTTGGCATCGCGGAGGAATTGAATGTCATGGCGGCGCTTGATCGCCTCGTGCTGGAGAAATCGCTGATCGACCACATGCGCTGGGCGGCCGCCGGCCTCAGAGTTCCCAAGATCTCCGTCAACGTTTCGGCGAAGCGGCTTCAGGAGGATGATCTGCTGTCCTCGCTCGAAGGCTTGAGCATCGCGCCCGGCCAGATCTGTTTCGAACTGGTGGAATCGATCTTCCTCGACGAGAGCGACGACATCGTTGCCACCAACATCGAAGGTATCAAGAAACTCGGCATCGATATCGAGCTCGATGACTTCGGCACCGGTCATACCTCGATCGTCAGCCTGCTGAAGATCAAGCCGAAGCGGCTGAAGATCGATCGGCAGCTCGTCGTTCCGGTTCTGAGCGCGCGGCGGGAGCAGGCCCTGGTCCGTTCGATCATCGAGATCGCCCGCTCGCTCAACATCGAGACCGTTGCCGAAGGTGTCGAGACGATGGCACATGCGGAGATGCTCGGCATCCTCGGCTGCGACGTCCTGCAGGGCTATGCCTTCTCCCGGCCGTTGAGCGCGGAGAAGTTCCTCGCCTTTGCGACCGACCGCGGCCTGCGCCTGGCATCGTGACGAAGCGACGGCGGCAGGCGCAAAAGTCTTTCCCCGTCCCCGGCTTTCCACTAAGAGAGGGCATCCGTGTACGAAAAACGTACGGCCGTTGCTTGCTTAAGGTCCGGTAGCCTTCATGTCGCATAACACTTTCGGTCACCTCTTCCGCGTCACCACCTGGGGCGAAAGCCACGGCCCGGCGCTTGGCTGCGTGGTGGATGGTTGCCCGCCCGGCGTCCGTTTCACGCTCGCCGAACTTCAGGCCTGGCTCGACAAGCGCAAGCCCGGGCAGTCGCGTTTCGTGACGCAGCGCCGCGAGGATGATCTCGTCAAGGTGCTCTCCGGCGTGATGTTCGACGAGGACGGCGAGACGATGATCTCGACCGGGACGCCGATCTCCATGCTGATCGAGAACACCGACCAGCGTTCGAAGGACTATTCCGAGATCGCCAAGCGTTACCGTCCTGGCCACGCCGACTACACCTATGATCTGAAATACGGCATCCGCGACTATCGCGGCGGCGGCCGTTCCTCGGCGCGCGAGACCGCGGCGCGCGTTGCCGCCGGCGGCATCGCCCGCAAGGTCGTTCCGGGGCTCGTCGTGCGCGGCGCCCTCGTCCAGATCGGCAAGCACAAGATCAACCGGGCCAACTGGGATTGGGCCGAGGTGGGCAACAACCCCTTCTTCGCGCCGGATCCGGAGATCGTGCCGGTTTGGGAGGAATATCTCGACGGCATCCGCAAGGCCGGCTCCTCGATCGGCGCCGTCGTCGAAGTGGTCGCCGAGGGCGTGCCCGCCGGCATCGGCGCGCCGATCTATGCCAAGCTCGATCAGGACATTGCCTCCAACCTGATGTCGATCAACGCCGTCAAAGGCGTCGAGATCGGCAACGGCTTCGGTGCGGCCGAGATCACCGGTGAGGAGAACGCCGACGAGATGCGCATCGGCGCCGACGGCAAGCCGGTCTTCCTCTCCAATCATGCCGGCGGTATTCTCGGCGGCATCGCCACCGGCGAACCCGTGATCGCGCGTTTTGCCATCAAGCCGACGTCGTCGATCCTCACCGAGCGCCGCTCGGTCGACAGCGATGGCAAGGAAGTCGATGTCCGCACCAAGGGCCGCCACGACCCCTGCGTCGGCATCCGCGCCGTGCCGATCGGCGAGGCGATGCTTGCCTGCACGATCGCCGATCACTACCTGCGTGACCGCGGCCAGACCGGCCGGCTTACTGCATAATTCCTTAAATCGGAATCGATTTAAGGACAAAATTATGCAGCAACTTAAAGTGTTACAGCGACCTTTGCTCGTCTACGAGACACGCGGCGCTGTAAGTAATTCGCCCTCTATTTCGGGAAGAGCACCATGTCCTATGACCAGAAGCGTGTCGTCGACGCCATCCGCGCCTTCGAGGCCGGCGAAATCGTTGTCGTGACCGATGATGACGGCCGCGAGAACGAGGGCGATTTGATCGTCGCCGCGGTGCATTGCACGCCGGAGAAGATGGCCTTCATCGTGCGCCACACGTCGGGCATCGTCTGCACGCCGATGCCGCGCGAGGAGGCGAAACGCCTCAACCTCAATGCCATGGTTGCTGAAAACGATTCTGCCCATACGACGGCCTTCACCGTCTCGGTCGATTTCAAGCACGGCACCACGACCGGCATTTCCGCCGATGACCGTACGTTGACGGTGCGCAACCTCGCCAACCCCAATGTCGGGCCGACGGACTTCGTTCGCCCGGGCCACATCTTCCCGTTGGTCGCCCGCGAAGGCGGCGTTCTCATGCGCTCCGGTCACACGGAAGCCGCCGTCGACCTCTGCAAGCTCGCAAGCCTGCCGCCGATCGGCGTCATCTGCGAACTCGTCAACGATGACGGCACCGTCATGCGCGGACCGCAGGTCGCGAGCTTTGCCGAGACCCATGGGCTGAAACAGGTTTCGGTCGCCGACCTCATCGCCTACCGCCAACGCAAGGAAACCCTGATCGAGCAGGGCGGATCCTTCGATATCGAAACACCCTACGGTGCGGCCAAGGGGCATTCCTATTCGCTGCCCTGGGATCCGATGCAGCATCTCGCCGTCGTCTTCGGCGATATTCGCGATGGCGTTGACATTCCGGTCCGCCTGCATCTCGAAAATGTCGGCGCCGACGTGTTCGGCAAGGACTGCCAGATCGATCGCATCATGAAGCGCATGGCCGACGAGGGCAGGGGGGTCATCGTCTACCTGCGCGAAGGATCGGTCGGCGTCGGCGTGTCGCAAACGGCCCGCAAGGGCAAACACGATCGTGAAGCACATGACGAGGCGCAGGCGCGCGAGAACGAATGGCTGGAAATCGGCCTCGGCGCCCAGATCCTGAAGGATCTCGGCATCAGTTCTATCCGCCTTCTTGCCTCGCGGGAGCGCCACTATGTCGGCCTCGAAGGCTTCGGCATCAAGATCGCCGGAACCGATATCATCTAAAGCTTGACGTCTCTAAATACGACAAAGCCCGGATCGTCGATCCGGGCTTTGTCGTTTGTGCCGGCGGCTGCCAATAAAAAAGCCGCGCTCGAAGCGCGGCCCTGTGTCTTGTTTGCGTGGGGTCCGGCGACCGATCACGGCAGCGCGTCGTAGCCTTCGCCGAAGCCCTTGAGATCGACCGGGATGCCGATGCCTTCTTCCGGCGACTGGAAGACGATGAAGGTCGCCGTCGCGCCGGAGCGGAAGGTCTTCAGCAATTCATCTTCAAGCACGACTTCCGCATAGCAGCCGTCGGAGAAGCAGCGCACGAAGTAGGCGCGGCCAATATCCTTGCCGTCGACATTGAGGCCGAGGCCGTTTGGCAGCAGCACGCCGAGCGGAGCGAGCACGCGCAGGATCTTCGCCTTGCGGTCCGCCGTCTTCAGCACGACCACCGACAGGCCGACTTCCGGCCGGTCCTCGGCAATGACGTTCTGCATCAGCGCGCACTGGTCGGTGGATGCGCCTGCCGGCTGATCGCAAACGATCGACCACGCGCCGTGGTTGGACTTGACCGTGCCGGGTGTTCCGGCGGGCTGCTGGGCCAGGCTCTGAGCGGGGAGAGCGAGAACGGCAAGGCCGAAGGCGGCGAAGGCCGACAGTCGCGAAAAGAGGGGCAGGCCCATGTAAACCTCAAAACGTCGAATCATCAGGGCTATTCTTGAAGCGCGCGGGAATAAATGAAAAGCCCTGCGGGGCACATTCCAGCGTCATATGGCGGAAATTGGGCGGGTTAAGGCCCTATCCCGTGTGTTGCCGCGCGAACCGCGTGCGATCGCGCCTTTAGGGGCGCGGAAGACGTCATATAAGTCGATTCGTGACGGCTTCTAAGGGGTGCCTGTGTGAAAAGATGCGTTTGTGCAAAAATGCCGCATGGGGTTGATTGGTCAGATGTTGCGGCATCGGACAAACTGTGGTTTGAAGCGCAGCAGTATCGCAGGGATTCTGCGTTCCGGTTTGATCCTGATCAAGCGCATTGGGGAGACATATTGTGAAAAACAAGGCTTATGCAGTTCTGGCAGCGCTTGCCTGTCTGCTTTTTGCTTCGAGCGCCTTTGCTGACAAGCCTGTCGATTGGCAGACAAACTTTCAGTCGGCCGCTACGGGCATCATGGAAGAAATCACGTGGTTTGAACATTATACCCTGTGGTTCATCATTCCGATCACCCTCTTCGTTCTCCTCCTGCTGGTCATCGTCGTGGTCAAGTTCCGCGAGAGTGCTAACCCGGTTCCCTCCAAGACCAGCCACAACACCGCCATCGAAGTCGTCTGGACCGTCGGTCCGGTCATCGTGCTTCTTTTCCTCGCCATTCCGTCCTTCCAGCTCCTGACCGCGCAGCTCACGCCGCCGGCCAATCCGGACCTGACAGTCAAGGCGACCGGCAACCAGTGGTACTGGTCCTATGAATATGAAGTCGGCGAAAGCCCGCTCTCCTTCGACAGCCTGCTGGTGAAGGATGAAGATCGCGCCGCCCTCGGCAAGGAAGACAAGAAGGAATATCCGCGCCTGCTCGCCGTCGACAACGAAGTTGTCATTCCAGTCGGCAAGACGGTTCGTGTCCTCGTCACCGCCGCCGACGTGATCCATGCCTTCGCAATGCCTGCCTTCGGCGTGAAGATCGATGCCGTTCCCGGCCGCCTGAACGAAACCTGGTTCAAGGCTGACCGCGAAGGTCTGTACTACGGCCAGTGTTCCGAGCTCTGCGGCAAGGATCACGCCTATATGCCGATCGCGATCCGCGTTGTTTCGCAGGAAAAATACGACACCTGGCTCGCAGCCGCCGCTACCAATCTCGGCGATGCGAACAAGGCGCTCATGGCGTCCATCGATGCGGCCAAGACCGTCGACGTCGCCGCAAACGCCGCACAGTAATCGGAAGGGGAGCTCGACCCATGGCTGGAACAGCCGTTCATCACGATCAACGCCATGATCACTCCGATCATGGCCACGCAGACCATGCGCATAAGCCTCTGAGCTTCTTTCAGCGCTGGTTCCTGTCGACCAACCACAAGGACATCGGCACGCTGTACCTGATCTTCGCGATTTTCGCGGGCATCATCGGCGGCACGCTCTCGGTGTTCATGCGCGCCGAACTGCAGGAGCCGGGCATCCAGATCTTCCACGGTCTGGCGCAGATGGTCTACGGCTTCGAGGGTGATGCTGCCATCGACGGCGGCAAGCACATGTTCAACGTGTTCACGACCGCGCACGCGCTCATCATGATCTTCTTCATGGTCATGCCCGCGCTGATCGGCGGCTTCGCCAACTGGATGGTTCCGATCATGATCGGTGCGCCGGACATGGCGTTCCCGCGCATGAACAACATCTCCTTCTGGCTGATCATCCCGGCCTTCCTGCTGGTGCTCCTGTCGATGTTCGTCGAGGGACCGGCCGGTGCCTATGGTGCAGGCGGCGGGTGGACGATCTATCCGCCATTCTCGACATCGGGCATGCCCGGGCCGGCCATGGATTTCGTGATCCTCGGCCTGCACATCGCTGGCGCATCCTCGATCCTCGGTGCGATCAACTTCATCACTACGATCCTGAACATGCGCGCTCCGGGCATGACGCTGCACAAGATGCCGCTCTTTGCCTGGTCGGTTCTGATCACCGCCTTCCTGCTTCTGCTCTCGCTGCCGGTTCTGGCAGGCGGCATCACCATGCTGCTCACCGACCGCAACTTCGGCACGGCCTTCTTTGCGCCTGAAGGCGGCGGCGACCCGATCCTGTTCCAGCACCTGTTCTGGTTCTTCGGTCACCCGGAAGTGTACATCCTGATCCTGCCGGGCTTCGGCATCGTCAGCCACATCGTCTCCACCTTCTCGCGCAAGCCGATCTTCGGCTACCTCGGTATGGCCTACGCCATGGTCGCGATCGGCGCCGTCGGCTTCATCGTGTGGGCGCACCACATGTACACCGTCGGCATGTCGCTCGACACGCAGCGCTACTTCGTCTTCGCGACGATGGTTATCGCTGTTCCGACCGGCGTTAAGATCTTCTCGTGGATCGCGACGATGTGGGGTGGTTCGATCCGCTTCACGACCCCGATGGTCTGGGCGATCGGCTTCATCTTCCTGTTCACCGTCGGTGGCGTCACGGGCGTTCAGCTCGCCAACGCCGGCCTCGACCGTTCGCTGCACGACACCTACTACGTGGTTGCTCACTTCCACTACGTTCTGTCGCTCGGCGCCGTCTTCGCGATCTTCGCGGCCTGGTACTACTGGTTCCCGAAGATGACCGGCTACATGTACTCCGAGTTCGTCGGCAAGCTGCACTTCTGGGTCATGTTCATTGGCGTGAACCTGATCTTCTTCCCGCAGCACTTCCTCGGCCTCGCCGGCATGCCGCGCCGCTACATCGACTATCCGGATGCCTATGCCGGCTGGAACATGGTTTCGTCCTACGGCTCCTACATCGCAGCCGTCGGCGTGCTGATCTTCCTCTTCGGCGTCTTCGAAGCCTTCGCCAAGAAGCGCGTCGCAGGCGACAACCCGTGGGGCGAGGGCGCGAACACTCTGGAATGGCAGCTGTCGTCGCCGCCGCCGTTCCACCAGTGGGAGCAGCTCCCGCGCATCAAGTGACGGGCAACGAACAGAAGCCGCCGGTTCCGGCGGCTTCACCCCGCCGGGAAACCGGCGACACACGGCCATTGCGGCCGGGACTTGCACAGGGACACGACATGACGGTCATCGACAATCACGAAGCAGTCGGCATGGAAGGCGTTGCGCGCCTGTCCGAAGCCTCTGCGCGCGATTATTTCGAGCTTCTGAAGCCACGTGTCATGTCCCTCGTCGTCTTTACGGCACTTGCCGGGCTGGTGCTCGCGCCGGGCCACATCAATCCCTTCATCGGCTTCATCGCTATTCTCTGCATCGCCGTCGGCGCCGGCGCCTCCGGTGCGCTGAACATGTGGTATGACGCCGATATCGACGCAGTGATGAGCCGTACCGCCAAGCGCCCGATCCCGGCAGGCAAGATCCTGCCGCAGGAAGCGCTGGCTTTCGGTCTGACGCTCTCCGCCTTTTCCGTGATCATCCTCGGGCTCGCCGTCAATTGGCTCGCAGCCGGGTTGCTCGCCTTCACAATCTTCTTCTACGTGGTCATCTACACGATGTGGCTGAAGCGCTCGACGCCGCAGAACATCGTCATCGGCGGTGCGGCCGGTGCTTTCCCGCCGATGATCGGCTGGGCCTGCGTCACCGGCGCCGTATCGATCGAAAGCATCGTTCTCTTCCTGATCACCTTCCTGTGGACGCCAGCCCATTTCTGGGCGCTTGCCCTCTTCAAGATGGGCGACTATGGCGCCGTCGGCGTGCCGATGATGCCGAATGTCTGCGGCCAGGCGACCACCAAGAAGCAGATCGTCATCTATGCCGTGCTGACCGCGCTGATCGGTATCTGTCCCACCTTGCTCGGTTTCGCGAGCATCGGTTACGGCCTCGTGGCAGCGGCCCTCGGTCTCGGCTTCATCGGGTATTCGATCGGCGTGCTGCGCATGCCTGAGACGGATGAGCGCATGCTGCCCGCCAAGAAGCTGTTTGCCTTCTCGATCATGTATCTGTTCGTGATCTTCTCCGCCCTGATGGCGGATCACCTGATCGTCAATATCTGGCTGCACGCCGGGAGTATTGCCTGATGGAAACCGTCAAGCTCACTGATGCCCAGAAGAAATCGCGCCGCGGTCGCAACATCGCGCTCGGCTTCGTCCTCTTCGGGCTTGTCGTCCTGTTCTACATCGTCACGCTGATCAAGTTCGGCAACGGCATGGTCAACTGAGGCGGGATGGCATGACGAATTCATCGGAAACCACGCCCAAACAGCGCTCGAACCGCGTCGTCGTCGGCACTTGCCTTGCCTTCGTCGCCGGCATGGTCGGCATGGCCTATGCCGCCGTGCCGCTCTACGACATGTTCTGCCGCGTCACCGGCTATAACGGTACGACGCAGCGCGTCGAGCAGGCTTCGGACGTGATCCTGGACGAGAAGGTGAGGGTCACCTTCGACGCGAACACCTCGGGCGGTCTGCCCTGGGAGTTCAAGCCGGTCCAGCGCGACATCGATATCCGCATCGGCGAAACCGTGCAGGTGATGTACCGGGCGAAGAACCTGTCGTCGAAGCCGACGACGGGCCAGGCGACCTTCAACGTCACGCCGATGCAGGCCGGTGCCTATTTCAACAAGGTACAGTGCTTCTGCTTCACTGAGACGACGCTGCAGCCGGGAGAGGAGATGGAGATGCCAGTGGTATTCTTCGTCGATCCGGAGATCGTCAAGGCGGTGGAGACCAAGGACATCAAGACGTTGACGCTTTCCTACACCTTCTACCCGCGCGAACCGTCGAAACCGGTGGCGCAGGTGAAGACGGAAGAGAACAAACTTTGACTGGAGGTCCTTTTCGGCTATGCCGGAAGGGCGACAAGAGAGAGACATTTCGGGGATTACTGACATGGCCGGTGCGCATCAGAAGAATCACGACTACCACATCATCGACCCGAGCCCCTGGCCGTTGCTTGCCTCGATCGGCGCCTTCGTCATGGCTTTCGGCGGCATCTGCTACATGCGTTACCTCGCAGGCAGCTCGCTGAAGATCTTTGGCCTCGAGCTCGCCAACGTCTGGATCCTGCTCGCCGGTCTCATCATCGTTCTCTACACGATGTTCGGCTGGTGGTCGGATACGGTGAAGGAAGCGCATGAGGGCCACCACACCCGTGTCGTGTCGCTGCACCTGCGCTACGGCATGATCATGTTCATCGCTTCGGAAGTGATGTTCTTCGTGGCCTGGTTCTGGGCCTTCTTCGATGCGAGCCTGTTCCCGGGCGAAGCCATCCAGGCAACCCGCGCCACCTTCACCGGCGGCGTCTGGCCGCCGAAGGGCATCGA
This sequence comes from Ensifer sp. 22460, assembly GCF_052044935.1. NCBI lineage: Bacteria > Pseudomonadati > Pseudomonadota > Alphaproteobacteria > Hyphomicrobiales > Rhizobiaceae > Ensifer > Ensifer sp. 22460. Next base: position 202,140 of record NZ_JBQENZ010000001.1, on the reverse strand, counting down.
AGTGCTCGATCCGTGGCACCTGCCGCTCTACAACACCGTCATCCTGCTGCTTTCGGGCACGACGGTCACCTGGGCACACCACGCGCTCCTGCACAACGACCGCAAGGGCCTGATCTCGGGCCTGATGCTGACGGTCGCGCTCGGCGTGCTGTTCTCCTTCGTTCAGGGCTACGAATACGCCCACGCTCCGTTCGCCTTCAAGGACTCGATCTACGGCGCGACCTTCTTCATGGCGACCGGCTTCCACGGCTTCCACGTTCTGGTCGGCACGATCTTCCTGCTCGTCTGCCTCATCCGTGCCCTGCGTGGCGATTTCACGCCCAAGCAGCACTTCGGCTTCGAAGCGGCCGCCTGGTACTGGCACTTCGTTGACGTCGTCTGGCTCTTCCTCTTCTTCTCCATCTACATCTGGGGCAGCTGGGGTGCGCCGATCGCTCACGGCTGATAGCGCGAGCATCGCGATCTTTATAAACAGGGCGGTTGCAGCCATGCAGCCGCCTTGTTCTTTTGGTGGCTTGTGATGATGGTAACGCGACGGGGGGGTGCGAAATGCGGGTTGCGTCGATCATGGTCATGGCGGTGCTGGCCGGCTCCGTCTCGGCTGCGGCGGCCGACGTTGCGGATAGGGTCGTCGTCCACAAGGAACGGCGGCTCTTGCAGCTCTTCCACGGTGGCCAGACGATCCGCGAATATGCGGTCGCGCTCGGCGGTAACCCCGTTGGTCACAAGCGGCAGGAAGGCGACGAGAAGACGCCTGAAGGGCTCTATCTCCTCGATTGGCGCAATCCGGGAAGCGGCTACTACAAATCCATCCACGTCTCCTATCCGGCACCGCAAGATACCAAGGCCGCGGTCGCAAATGGGGTCGATCCCGGCGGCATGATCATGATCCATGGCCAGCCCAATTATTTCGGTTGGCTGGCGTTTTTGACGCAGCGCTTCGATTGGACGAATGGCTGCATTGCCGTTACCAATGCCGAAATGGAAGAAATCTGGACGATGGTCCCCAACAACACGCCGATCGAGATCAAGCCGTGAGCGAAGACAAGGCACATTTCCCGCCAGTGGACCCGGTGATGACAGGGATCAAGGGGCTTTGCCCGCGCTGCGGCCAGGGCAAGCTGTTCGACGGTTTCCTCAAGGTCAAACCGGCCTGCACAAGCTGCGACCTGGACTATCGCTTTGCCGATTCCGGCGATGGCCCGGTGGTCTTCGTCATCCTGATCGTCGGCTTCGTCGTCGTTGGCGCGGCGCTTTGGGCGGAGGTCAACTTCAACCCACCGCTCTGGCTGCATTTCCTGTTGTGGATCCCGCTCGCGACCATCCTCAGCCTCGGACTGACACGTATGCTGAAGGGCGTCTTGATCAACCTGCAGTATCGCAACAATGCGCGCCCGGGCGAAATCGACCGTGGCTGAGATCGAAGTCAAGAAGCGCGGCCTCCTCGGACGCCTCGGCGCCTTCCTATTGCTCGCCTTCGCCTTCGCCATCCTTATCTCGCTCGGCACCTGGCAGATGCAGCGGCTGCACTGGAAGGAAGGCCTGCTGACGGCGATCCAGGAGCGTCGGTCGGCGCCTCCGGTGTCGCTTGGCGACATCGAGAAGATGCTCGCTGACGGCGTGGATATCGATTACCGCACCGTCACGGTTACAGGCACCTTCGATCACAGCAAGGAGCGGCATTTCTTCGCGACCTTTAACGGCCGCACCGGCTATTACGTCTTCACGCCGCTGACGCTCGACGATGGCCGCGTGCTCTTCGTCAATCGCGGCTTCGTGCCCTTCGAACAGAAGGATTCGTCGACCCGTCTCGCGGGTGAGCTTCCGGCCTTCGTTGGCATCAACGGCCTCGCAAGGCCGAAGCTCACCGAAAAGCCGTCATCGCTCGTTCCGGACAATGATCTCGCCAAGAACATCTTCTACTGGAAGGATCTCGACACAATGGCGTCGTCGGTCGGTCTTCCGGCCGACAAGGTGCTGCCGATGTTCGTCGATGCCGATGCGACACCCAACCCTGGCGGCCTGCCGATCGGCGGCGTTACCCAGTTCGACCTACCCAACAACCATCTGCAATACGCCTTGACCTGGTATGGGCTGGCGGCAGCTCTGGTGCTGGTCAGCGGCATTTACGTGGCGCGCCGCGGGCGATAGCCCGGACGGCGCCGCCGTGCTAACCCTGCTGAAGGGATCAACAGCGGGGAACAAGGATGGCGATTATCGCGAACACTCTGATTGCGTTGACGGGCTTGCTGCATGTCGGCTTTCTCGTGCTCGAGATGTTCCTGTGGACCGGGCCTCGGGGGAGGGCTGTCTTCCGCATGACGCAGGAGCAGGCGGAGACAACGCGGGTCCTTGCCGCCAACCAGGGGCTTTACAATGGTTTTCTCGCGGCCGGCCTGTTCTGGTCGTTGATCCAGTCGGAACCGTCCTTTGCCTTCGAGCTGAAGGTGTTCTTCCTTGTGTGCGTGATCGTTGCCGCTATATATGGCGCGTGGTTGGTCAAGCCGCGCATCCTCTTAATCCAGGGCGGCCCGGCGATCGCAGCGCTTGTTTTCCTTCTATTGGCATTCTGACCCATGGCATCATCAGCGGCAGCAAAATCCCCGATCACCATTCGCCTCTGCGGGCCGCGCGGTTTTTGCGCCGGCGTCGACCGGGCGATCCAGATCGTCGTCCTGGCGCTGAAGGAGTTCGGTGCGCCCGTCTATGTCCGCCACGAGATCGTGCACAATCGCTATGTCGTCGAGGGCCTTGAGGCCAAGGGCGCGATCTTCGTCGAAGAGCTCGACGAGATCCCGCCGGAGCACCGCAAGCAGCCGGTGGTCTTCTCGGCCCATGGCGTGCCGAAATCGGTGCCTGCGGATGCTGACGCCCGCAATCTCTTTTATCTCGACGCCACCTGCCCGCTGGTCTCCAAGGTCCACAAGCAGGCGATGCGCCATCACCGCCTTGGCCGCCACGTCGTGCTGATCGGCCATGCCGGCCATCCGGAGGTGATCGGCACCATGGGGCAATTGCCGGAAGGCGCCGTATCGCTCGTCGAAACGGTCGAAGATGCCGACGTCTACCAGCCGCCGGACCCGGACAATCTCGGCTTCGTCACCCAGACGACGTTGTCGGTCGACGATACGGCCGGCGTAATCAAGCGGCTGCACGAGCGCTTTCCAAACCTGACGGCGCCGGCTGCAGATTCTATCTGTTACGCCACCACCAACCGCCAGGAGGCGGTGAAGCAGGCGGCGCCGGGTTGCGACCTGTTCCTCGTCGTCGGCGCGCCCAACTCTTCCAATTCCAAGCGACTGGTCGAAGTGGCGCTGCGGGCCGGCGCGAAGAAGTCCGTGCTGGTGCAGCGTGCATCGGAAATCGACTGGGATGAGATGGGCGATATCTCGACGGTAGGTCTGTCGGCCGGCGCCTCGGCGCCCGAAGTGATCGTCAACGAGATCATCGAGGCATTCCGCGAACGCTATGAAGCGCAGGTGGAACTTGCCGATACGGTCGAGGAAAACGAAAACTTCCTCGTCAACCGCGAGATCCGCCATGTGCCGCTGACAGCAGCCGACATGGCCTTCGTCAACGGCGAATAATCACATTTCTTGCCCGCATTTTCTTGAGAGTGGAAGCCCTTGGCAGTTTACACCGATATCACGGAAGACGATCTCTCCCGTTTTCTCACCGCCTATGACGTCGGTCAGCTGACCTCCTACAAGGGGATCGCCGAGGGCGTCGAGAATTCCAATTTCCTGATGCACACGACCAAGGGTTCCTACATTCTCACGCTTTACGAGAAGCGGGTGAACGCCGATGACCTGCCATTCTTCCTGGGATTGATGCACCATCTGGCCGACGGCGGCCTGTCCTGCCCGCTACCTCTGCCGCGGGCAGATGGCAAGCTGCTCGGTGAGCTCTCCGGCCGCCCTGCCGCCGTCATCTCCTTCCTCGAAGGCATGTGGCTGAGGAAGCCCGAGGCAAAACACTGCCACGAGGTCGGCAAGGCGCTTGCCGCCATGCATCTTGCCGGCGAAGGCTTCGCGCTGAAGCGCACCAATGCGCTTTCGGTTGGCGGCTGGCGGCCACTCTGGGTCAATTCAGAGGCGCGCGCGGACGAGGTGCAGTCGGGTCTCAAGGACGAGATATCGGCGGAACTCGAGCATCTGGAACGTCATTGGCCGCAGTCCTTGCCGGATGGCGTCATCCACGCCGATCTCTTCCCGGACAATGTCTTCTTCCTCGGCGACCAGCTTTCCGGCCTGATCGACTTCTACTTCGCCTGCAACGACTATCTCGCCTATGACGTTGCCGTTTGCCTGAATTCCTGGTGCTTCGAGAAAAACGGCTCCTACAACATCACCAAGGGCATGGCGATGCTTTCGGGCTACGAGAGCGTGCGCAAGCTGACGCCGGCGGAGGTCGACGCCCTGCCGCTGCTCTGCCGCGGCTCGGCGCTGCGCTTCTTCCTGACGCGGCTCTATGATTGGCTGATGACGCCTGCCGGCGCGCTCGTGGTCAAGAAAGATCCGCTCGAATATCTGACGAAGATCCGCTTCCACCGCGCCATCGCTTCGAGCGCTGAATACGGCCTGAGACGCGAAGAGGGCCGGGCATGAAACACGTCGACATCTTCACGGACGGCGCCTGCTCCGGCAATCCGGGGCCGGGCGGCTGGGGCGCCGTGCTGCGCTACGGCGAGGTGGAAAAGGAACTCTCCGGCGGCGAAGCCGAGACAACTAACAACCGCATGGAATTGTTGGCGGCGATCTCGGCGCTCGATGCGCTGAAGAGCGCCTGCGAGGTCGATCTGCATACCGACAGCAAATATGTGATGGACGGCATCTCCAAGTGGATCCACGGCTGGAAGAAGAACGGCTGGAAAACCGCGGACAAGAAGCCGGTGAAGAATGGCGAACTCTGGCAGGCGCTGGACGAAGCCAACCGCCGACACAAGGTGACCTGGCATTGGGTCAAGGGCCACGCCGGCCATCCGGAAAACGAGCGCGCCGACGAGCTCGCCCGCAAGGGCATGGAACCCTACAAGAAGGGGCGCCGTCCGGACTCTCTTCTCGTGAAATGAAAAACGGGCCCGTTGAGGCCCGTTTCCATTTGCACGTACTTCTGCGCTCAGAGCTGCTCGAGCATCGCCGCAGCGCCGGAAACGGTCGCCTGTCCCGGGCTTTCTTCGAGATTGAGCGACTTCACCACGCCGTCTTCCACCAGCATCGAATAGCGCTTCGAGCGGACGCCAAGCGTGCCGGCCGACAGGTCGATGTCCATGCCGAGTGCCTTGGTGAAAGCGGCGTTCCAGTCGGAAAGGAAGTGGATCTTGCCCATGCCGCCGGATGCGGTTGCCCAGGCACCCATCACATGCAGGTCGTTGACCGAGACGACGGCGATATCGTCGATGCCGCGGGCAAGGATCGCGTCGCGGTTTTCGAGGTAACCTGGCAGATGGTTGAGCGAGCAGGTGGGCGTGAAGGCACCTGGAACGGCGAAGAGCACGACGCGCTTGCCCGCGAAGAGCTGATCGGTGGTGACCTCCACCGGACCGTCGGCGGTTTTTTCCTTGAAGGTTGCGGCTGGCAGTTTGTCTCCGACGGCAATGGTCACGGCACTCTCCTTGCGTTGCTTGCGTCTTCGCTTCTCCGCGCTCGTCGGAGAACTCGGCGGACTATAGATGCGGCCTAATCAAAGGCAAGGGTCGTCTCCATGCTGCGGCCCTTGGCTCGTATGGTGACAACGATCGGCTTGCCCTTGAGTTCCCTGTCCTTGCCGGAGAGCCGAACCGGGACGGCTGCGCTGAGGCCCGTCTCGCCCTCGACCGCGATCTCGGGCTTGCCGAAGGAAACGTCGGAAGGGCCGGCCAAGAACAGTTCCGGATGGTCCGCGCCATCAGGCAAATGCACGGAGAGGTGCAGCACGGTTTTTTCCGCATCATAGCGGCTCGCCGTGATGGCAAAGTCCTTGGATGGCGCTTCCGGCAGGGCGGCAACGGCGTCATCGATGCGCGCGCTGTCGAGCGGATTGTCGAAATCGCCCTGCTTCAAGGCCAGCGTCAACTCGCCCTGAACCGGGATGCAGATGTCTTCGCAGATGCCGAGAAACACCGAGGCGCGAATGGTCACGTCGCCTGTGCCCTGGACGCGCTTCAGCGTCAGCGGGAAAGCGACCGACTTGTCGTAGCCGACATAGCGCACCACGCCATCGTCGAACGTCTTCGGCACGGGGAAGCCGACCTTCTCGAGTACGACGCCGCTCGCCGGATCGATCGTCACCTGCGGAGGGATGCCGCTTGCGCCGGGCTCGCGCCAATAGGTCTTCCAGCCAGCGTTAAGATTGACTTCGAGCGTTGCGGGGATCGTGCCATCTTGCCTGGGTTGGGCTGCGACGAGGCGGATCATGCCGCCTGGAGAGGTCACCCAATCGCTGGTGGCCGCCTGTGCAGCGACGGCAAGAAAAAAAGCGGCGATGAGGCTTGCCGCGCCAATGAACTGGGCCATGTTCTGATGTGTGGAGCGTTGGATCATGTGGGAAGCAATATCGCTTTTGCCGATGCTGCTCCAGACTCTGCGAAGAGAGCAACGATCATAATCGCTTGATCGGACACGGCGAAGTGAACGTCGTGCGTGCAATATTTCCCGGCCGCGACGCTGAGGCGCTTTTCATTTCGCGGTGAATTGGTAGGCTGTTCCGATGATGTCGACTCCGATGGCGCAGAAGAGACGGGAGCGAGGTTTCCTTGACGGTCAATTCCTGATCGCCATGCCGGGAATGTTTGATGCCAATTTCGCCCGCACGGTCATCTTCATCTGTGCTCATTCAGACGACGGCGCCATGGGCTTCGTGCTCAATCGGCCTCAACAACTGACCTTTCCGGACGTGTTGCTCCACCTCGATATTCTCGACGAGGAAGAGGCGATCCGGCTTCCGCAGATGACACGGGATTTCCAGATTCAGGCCGGCGGACCGGTTGAGACCGGGCGCGGCTTCGTGCTGCATTCCGACGACTATCTGAGCGATTCCAGCATTCCGGTCAGCGATGACATCTGCCTGACGGCAACGCTCGATATCGTCCGCGCCATTTCGCGCGGGGAGGGGCCAGTCAGGGCGACGATGATGCTCGGCTATGCCGGCTGGGGTCCGGGGCAACTCGAGGCGGAAATCACCCAGAACGGCTGGCTCACGAGCCCGGCACGCGAGGAACTGATCTTCGACAAGGCGCTGGACGACAAATACGACCGGGCGCTGGCGCTGATGGGCGTGTCGGCCGCGATGCTCTCGGTGGACGCAGGTCACGCCTGATCGCCGTCTTAGCCGGCGTTCTTCAATCATTCATGCTGAAATGAAAAGCCCGCCGGGCTGTAGCCGACGGGCTTATGGCGATCTGCGCGCTGAGCGGCGTCGTGTTGCCGAACTCACGCCCGCTTCATCAGCGGAAAGCGCTCCTTCAACAGTCGCTGGATCGATTCCGAGCCGATCGGCGGGCCGAAGAGGAAGCTCTGGCCGTAGTCACAGCCCATCTGTGAAAGCTGGATTGCATCGTCTTCGGATTCGATACCCTCTGCCACCACCTGCATGTCGAGCTCACGCGCCATGGTGATCACCGAGCGCAGCAGGATGCCGCGCTTGTCGCTCGGGTCGCGCACCAGCGCTTTGTCGATCTTGATCGTGTCGAAGGGGAAGCGGGTGAGGTAGGAAAGCGACGAATGGCCGGTACCGAAGTCGTCGAGTGCCAGTTTCAATCCGGCTTCCTTCAGCTTTTCGAGGACGAGACGGGCCTGCTCGGGATTTTCCATCACCAGCGATTCCGTCAGTTCCATCTTCACCTTGCCCGGATCGCAGCGGTTTTTGGTGAGAATTGCGCGGACGTCGTCGTAGAGCTCGTTGTTGAGCAGCTGCGCGCTCGAAAGGTTGATCGAGACGAAGATCGGCAGGTCGCCGGCCTGGACTTGCCATTCCGTCAGATCGCTCGTTGCCTTGTCGAAGGCGAACATGCCGAGTTGGTTGATGAGGTCGGAATTCTCGGCAATCGGAATGAACTCGGTCGGCGAGATGTTGCCGCGCTTCGGATGATCCCAGCGCATCAGCGCTTCGAAACCGGCGATCTCGGCATCATTCAGCCGGACGATCGGCTGATAGACCAGCGAGAGCTCCTTGCGTTCGATCGCCCGCTTGAGATCGGCTTCGAGCTGAAGCCGGTCCGATCCAGAAGTACGGAAAGCAGGGCGGAAGGGCTCGACACGATTGCCGCCTTCCTTTTTCGCCCGGAACATGGCGAGCTCGGCATCGTCGAGCAGGCCTGCTGCGCTTTGCTCCTGGTCGAGCCAGGAGACGAGGCCGATCGAAGCCGTCAGGTTGATTTCGCGGTTGCCGTAGTTGAGCGGCACCATGATCGCCTTGCTCACCGCGTCGGCGAAATCCGCGACCTTGGCGGGATCGCGCTCCGACATCAGGATCAGGCCGAACTGGTCGCCGCCGAGGCGGGCAAGCGTGTCCTGCGGGCGCAGGAGCCGCCGCAACCGTCGCGTCAAGGCGATCAGGATGTTGTCGCCGGCGGCGATGCCCAGGAGATCATTGACCTGCTTGTAGCGGTCGATGTCGATTGCGAGCACCGTCGGGCGCACCGAATTGCTGCCGTCGGCCATCAGCAGGATCGCCTGCAGCCGGTCGAGGAAGACCTGGCGGTTCGGAAGGCCGGTCAGATTGTCGAGCAGCGCGTTGTGCAGCAGACGCTCCACGGAATTGCGCTGTTCGGTGATGTCGATGATAGTGCCGACACAGCGGATGATTTCGCCGTTGGCGCCGAGCACTGGCCGGGCGCGAATGGAAAGCCAGTGATAGTGGCCGTCCTCGGCGCGCACGCGGAATTCATGATTGAGCTTGCCGCGGCGGCGCTCCAGAAGCACGTCGAGCGTCGCCCGGAAGCGGTCGCGGTCATCAGGGTGGAGCCGCGGCAACCAGTTGCGCAAGGGGCCGTGCATGCTGCCGAGCGACAAGCCGAGCTGCGTCGAGATATCGGGCATGGTCACCACGCGGTCGCGCGCGACGTCCCAGTCCCAGACGGTGTCGCCGGAGCCGGTGAGCGCGAGCGACTGGCGTTCGAGATCCGAGAACAGGCCCTGCTGGTAGCCGCTGCCGGCAACCGCATGCTGCATGACGGTGAAGCCGATCAGGAGCACGATGAGGACGAGACCGCCGCCGAGCGCCGGCTGCACGATGTCGTTGGCGAGCTGGCCGGTGACGGTCAGCCACGCGCCGAAGAGCCAGACGAGTATGAGCAGCCAGGCCGGCACCAGAAGGATTGCGCGGTCGTAGCGGTTGAAGCCAAGATAGGCGATCAGCACGATCCCGACGGTTGCCGTCAGGGCGAAGGAGAGGCGGGCGATGCCGGACGCAATCGCCGGATCATAGACGGCGACGCCGAAAAGCAGGCCGAGGCCCAGGATCCAGGCGAGCGTGGCGTAACCCAGATGCTGGTGCCAGCGGTTGAGATTGAGATAGGTGAACAGGAAGATCACGAGGCCCGCCGCGAGGAAGACCTCGGTGCCCGCTCGCCATATTCGTTCGTCGCCTGCGGTGACGCTGATGAGCTTCGACAGGAAGCCGAAATCGACGCAGATATAGGCGAGAACCGCCCAGGCGAGCGCCGCCGTTGCCGGCAGCATCGAGGTTCCCTTGACGACGAAAAGAATGGTCAGGAACACCGCGAGCAGGCCGGCAATGCCAAGTACGATGCCGCGGTAGAGTGTGAAGGCGTTGACCGTGTCTTTGTAGGAGTCCGGCTCCCACAGATAGATTTGCGGCAGCTCCGGCGTCGCGAGTTCGGCGACGAAGGTGATGATGACGCCCGGCGCCAGCGTGATGCGGAAGACGTCCGCCTCGTCGCTTGGCTCGCGGCTGAGCGCGAAGCCTTCGCTGGGCGTGATCGAAAGGATGCGCTTGGAGCCGAGATCCGGCCAGAAGAGCTTGGAATTCACCAGCCGGAAATGCGGCGCCACGATCACGCGGTCGAGCGGTTCGGCCGAAACGTTGGCGAGCGCGAACACCGCCCAGTCGCCCTGATGGTCTTCGCTGCTGGAGCGCACTTCGATGCGGCGCACGATGCCGTCGGTTCCGGGCGCGGTCGAGACCTGGAAGGCCTCGTTGCGGCCGCTGTAGATCTCGGTCGTTGCCGTCAGGTCGAGTGCGGTGTCCTCGCGTGAAATCTTCACCGGCTCCAGAGCCTGGGCCGCACCGCCGAGCGCGCAGAAAAACGTCGTGAGCGCAATCAGAAACGCTGCCAGCTTCGAGGCTGACCAGGCGAAGGGCGAGCGGGCTAGAGGCATCAAAGGGGCATATTCCTGTTCGGTAGGGCATCGTCGGACAGGAGAGAAAAGAGCACGTGGTCTCGCCACTGGCCATTGATTCTCAAGTACTGTCTTAAGTAGCCTTCACGCTCAAAACCGGCCTTTTCAAGGAGCCGGATGCTTCTTGAGTTGTCCGGAATACAGGCTGCTTCAATACGGTGCAACTCAAGGGTCGAAAAGATGTAGGGAATAGCGAGCCTCAGGGCCGCGTACATATGACCCTTGCCGGCGTGGCGCGCGCCCATCCAGTAGCCGATCATGCAGTTTTGCCCGGCGCCGCGGCGAATGTGGCCGATGGTCAGCCCGCCGAGCAGCGTCTCGTCTGGCTTGTGGAAAAGAAAGAGCGGCACGGCCTGGCCGGACGAATATTCCTGTTCGTTGCGGATGACCCGGCTGCGAAAGGAACTCTCTGTCATCTCGTCAGTACGCCAGGATGGTTCCCAAGGCTCCAGGAAGGCGCGGCTCTCGCTTCTGAGCTGGTACCATTGCCGATAATCGGCATAGCGCGGGAGCCGCAGCAGATAATTCTGGTCGGCAATTTCGATCGCCTCCGGCTGCCGCGACAGGAACCGAAAAACCGATCGTGTCATAGCTGCCTCCGAGGCCGTCCAGTTTGCGTGCGGGGACCTTTTATCATCCGCCCGGCAGCGCGCCTTTGCGCTGTCCAAACCGAAACGTTGCACAACTTTGCGCGCAAATCGAATCCGAATTTGCGAAAAGGCGCAAAGACTTCACCATTTGGATATGGTGTTTGCGTCCTCGGCGGCCCGGGGCAATTTCAGGAAAAGTGGCAAACGCTTTCCGCCAGGAGTTGCCTGCAGCGCCGCGCGTCTTGTCAGACGCGCAAAGGTCGCTGTAGCACTTTGATTTTCTGCATGTCTTTGTCCTTAAGTCGAGGTCGATTTAAGGAGACATGCACTAGCCTCGAAACGGCAAGATCATTTCACGGTTTCGATGAAACCATGAAATGATCTGGGCCTGTTTAGCTGGCGACGGCGTGCGGTACGGCGGCCTTGCCGGTCAATGTCGACAGGATGTCGCCCATCGGGGCAAGCTGCTCCAGCGGGCCGATCGCCGAGAGCGTCGGCGTCGTATCGAAGAACAGCCGGCCGGCAAGATCGGTCAGGCGTTCGATGGTAATGCCGGACAGGCGCTCCATCAGTTCTTCGTTGGGGATCGGGCGGCCGTAGAGCATCATCTGGCGGGCGATCTGGCCGGCGCGGGCGGCCGGGCTTTCCTGGCCCATCAGCAACTGTGCACGGATCTGGGCGCGGGCCCGCTCGATTTCCTGCTGCTCGATGTTCATCGAGGACTTGCGCAGTTCGTCGACGATGACGGGCATCAGTTCCGGCAGGTTCTCGCCACCGGTTGCCGCGTGCACACCGAAGATACCGGTGTCGGAAAAGCCCCAATGGAAGGCATAGACCGAATAACAGAGGCCGCGATGTTCGCGCACTTCCTGGAAGAGGCGGGAGGACATGCCGCCGCCGAGGATGTTGGCGAGGATCTGCGAGCAATAGAAGTCGCGGGCGTGATAGGCCTTGCCTTCGAAGCCGAGCAGGACCTGCGCGTCCATCAGGTCGCGCGTCTCGCGGCTTTCTCCGCCGGTGTAGCGGGCGGTTTCGAGCACCGGGGTCGCGATCGGCGTGCGCGGCAGCGAGGAGAAGCGTTCCTCGACCTGGCGAACGAACGCGTCGTGTTCGACGGCGCCGGCGGCGACCACGAACATGCGGTCGGTCGTGTAATTGCGGCCGAGATAGTGGCGGATCTGGCCGGCGGAAAACGACATGACCGTATCGCGGGTGCCGAGGATCGGGCGTCCGACCGTCTGGTTGCGATAGGCGGTCTCGGCGAAGCGGTCGAAGACCACGTCATCCGGGGTGTCGTCGGCAGCGCCGATTTCCTGCAGGATCACCTGCTTCTCGCGCCGCAGCTCCTCGTCGTCGAAAGTGGATTCGGTGAGGATGTCGGCGAGAATGTCGACCGCCAGCGGTACATGGTCCTTGAGGACGCGCGCATAGTAGGACGTCGTCTCGGTCGACGTGGCGGCGTTGACTTCGCCGCCGACATTTTCGATTTCTTCGGCAATCTGGCGGGCGGTGCGCCGCGCGGTGCCCTTGAAAGCCATGTGCTCCAGCAGGTGGGCAATGCCATGTTCGCCCAGGGTTTCATTACGCGAACCGGACTTGATCCACACCCCGAGCGCCACGCTTTCGAGATGCGGCATCTGCTCGGTTACCACCGTCAACCCGGAAGGGAGCCGGGTGCACTCAACTTTCATCATACGTTTCTTCTCGTTCTTACCCCCGGAGACGGGTGCGCTCGCCGATAAAGGTCTCGACGCTCTTCAGGTCCGCATCCAGGATATCGAAACGCTCCTCCCTGTTCATCAGGTCAGCAAGCCACGTCGGAAGCGCCGGGTCAATACCACTGGCCGATTTTACCGCGTCCGGGAATTTCGCCGGATGGGCGGTGGCAAGCGTCACCATGGGGGCGGACGGCTTCTCGTGCTTGGCGGCGACGAAGACGCCGACGGCGCTGTGCGGATCGAGCAGATAGCCGGTTTTCTCCAGCGTCTTGGCGATCGTCTTGGCGACTTCCTTCTCCGAGGCGCGGCCGGCGCGGAATTCCTTGCGGATGGCTTTGAGCGCCTTTTCGCGAATGGTGAAGGAACCGGACTGCTTGAGGCCGTCCATTGCCGCGCGTACTTCGCCCGGATCACGGTCGTTCGCCTCGAACAGAAGCCGTTCGAAGTTCGACGAGATCTGGATGTCCATCGACGGTGCGGTGGTCGCCTTGACGTCGCGCATCTCGTAGCGCCCGGTCTTCAGCGTGCGGGCGAGGATGTCGTTTTCGTTGGTGGCGATCACCAGCTTGTCGATCGGCAGGCCCATGCGCTTGGCGACGTAACCGGCGAAGATGTCGCCGAAGTTGCCGGTGGGCACCGTGAAGGAGATCTTGCGATCCGGCCCGCCGAGCGCGACCGAAGTGGTGAAATAATAGACGATCTGGGCCATGATGCGCGCCCAGTTGATCGAGTTGACACCCGAAAGCTTGACGCGATCGCGGAAGGCTCCGTCGTTGAACATGGCTTTGACGAGGTTCTGGCAATCGTCGAAGTTGCCCTTGACGGCAATGGCGTGAACGTTTGATGCCTGCGACGTCGTCATCTGTCGCTGCTGCACCGGCGAAACCTTGCCGTGCGGGAAGAGGATGAAGATGTCGGTGCGTTCGCGGCCGGCGAAGGCGTCGATCGCCGCACCGCCGGTGTCGCCCGAGGTCGCGCCGACGATGGTGGCGCGCTCGTCGCGCTCGGCCAGCACATAGTCCATTAGCCGCGCAAGCAGTTGCATCGCCACGTCCTTGAAGGCGAGCGTCGAGCCGTGGAACAGCTCCATGACAAAGGCATTCGGGCCGGTCTGGACGAGCGGAGCCACGGCCGGGTGGCGGAAGGTGGCGTAGGCTTCGTCGATCATTTCGCGGAACTTGGCCGCCGGGATCTCGCCGTTGGTGAAGGGCTCGAGGACGGCGAACGCGATCTCCTGATAGGATTTGCCGCGCAAGCCGCGGATTTCCTTCTTGGAAAACTTCGGCCATTCTTTGGGGAGATAAAGACCGCCATCGCGCGCAAGACCGGCAAGCAGCGCGTCGCAGAAGCCGAGAGGAGCGGATTCGCCGCGCGTCGAGATATACTTCACCATGATTGTCCTTCGTCCCACCTGCCGATCGCGACGACCCTAGAAAGCGGCGCCGCGGTTTGCCCGTCTTATTGCGTCAGTCCTTGACAAAGTCTGCATCTATTCTTGTCACCGACGCAATTTCCGACCGTAGATCAGGTTTCGGAAAATTCGGAAGGGACACGCCGACCCAATCGATTTTTCAGTTTGTCGCTGCTATAGACGATGCCCGAAGGCCATGAAAGGTCTTCCGGCCGAGATTTCGGTCAAGGAGTTTCAACCGGTCCAGCAGAGGTTGTTCAACGTGTTTGGCAAAGTATCCCGGCCTGTTCTCGCAATATCTTTTCTCGCGGTCCTCGCCGGCTGCAACAAGACGCAATCCGGCGGAGCGATCGATGCGGGCGGCAGCGCCACCGCTCCGACGCCAGCCGTCGTCCAGGCGGCATGCCCGCAGGTCGTCCTGCGTGACGGCACAAATGTGTTCACCAGCTACGCCAAGGGTGCCAAAAACGACCCGTCGAAGCTCGTCTACCAAGCCTCTCTTGCCGACACGACGCGCCAATGCGTGCAGAGCGAGAGCGCGATAACCATTACTGTCGTGGTCCAGGGCCGCGTCGTCAGCGGTCCCGCCGGCGGTCCCGGCAAGATCACCATGCCGATCCGCGTGGCTGCGACCGACGACGACAAGACGCTCTATTCCGAGCTGACGCAGCATGCGGTCGAAATTCCTTCGACCGGTTCGGCGCAGTTCGTCTTCACCAAGGCCGACGTGACATTGCCGGCAGGGTCCGGTTCCAACGCCACGGTCTATGTCGGCTTCGACGAAGGTCCGCCGGCAAAGGGCAAGAAAAAGTAAGCTGCGATGCAGCCTGCAAACAAAAACGCCGGGGCAAGCCCCGGCGTTTCTATTTTATATCGCGCTCTAGCTTATTCAGCCGGAACGCTCTTGCCGCCTTCCCACTTGTAGAGCGAGAAAGCCTGCGAGGTGAGGTCGCCGGCTTCGCCATAGGTCAGCTTGCCGAGCACCGTGTCGATCGCTTCGCCGGACTTGATCGCAGTGGCAACCGCAGTCGCGTCTTCGGCGGAGCCGGCCTTCTCGATGCCAGCCTTCAACACCTGCACGGCGGCGTAGGCGTTGAGAGTGAAGGCTTCGGCCGGAATGTTCTTCGCCTTCAGCGCTTCGACGGCTGGAGCTGATGCCGGGTTGCGGGTCGCGTCGCTGGCGTTGGTGTAGACCGTGCCGGTCGCAGCTTCGCCGCCGATTGCCCAGAATTCCGTGTTCGACAGGCCGTCGCCGCCAAAGATCTGTGCCTTCACGCTCTGATCGTGCATCTGGCGTGCGAGCAGGCCGCCTTCCGGATGGTAGCCACCGAAGTAGACGACATCGACATTCTCGGCCTTCAGGCGGGTGACGATGGCGCTGAAGTCCTTGTCGCCCGGGTTCAGGCCTTCATAGACGACCTCGGTGATGCCGCCTGCGTTGATCGCCTTCTTGAAGCCGTCAGCGAGACCCTTGCCGTAAGGAGCCTTGTCGTGCAGCACGGCGACCTTCTTGTCCTTGAGGTTCTTGACCACATAGGCGGCGGCGACTTCAGCCTGCTGGTCGTCGCGGCCGCAGGTGCGCAGCACGTTCCAGAGGCCGCGGGTGGTGAGGTCGGGCGTCGTTGCCGTCGGCGTCACCATCAGAATGCCGTTCTCGGCGAGAACGTCGGAAGCCGCCATCGAGGTGCCCGAAAGCACCGGGCCGACGACGTAGCGGATGCCTTCGCCGGCCGCCTGGTTGGCAACCGAAACGGCCTGCTTCGGATCACCGGCATCGTCGAGCAGCTTCAGGACGATCTTCTCGCCGTTGATGCCGCCAGCCTTGTTGATCTCTTCAGCGGCCGTTTCCGCCCCGTTCTTCACCTGCTCGCCATAGGCCGCGACCGGGCCGGTGAGCGGCGTGATGACGCCAACGGTGATATCGGCAAAGGCGAGCGGGCCGAAGGCGACGCTGGCCGCCAGGGTCAGGCCTGTCAACATTGAAAGACGCATAGTGTTTCCTCCTAGAAATACCCCTGATGGGGCTTGCTTGATATGGCCCTCGTGCGCGGCTTTTCGAAAACCGGGGAGATTTTCTAGGGGACGCGACGCGACTGCAATGTGTCATCGTGTCCCTCGACGCCTATTTGGACGCCTGCCGTGGTGGCCGAAGGCTTCTTTTCCGCTCCGGCTGAAGGCCGGGGCGAAAGGGGGCAAAATCGGTCGGCCGCGGCGTCTCAGGCTGTCAGCGATTCCGACCATTCGGAAAGTGCTGCGATCACGCCCGGAAGGGCCGTCATGCGCGAGATCACTGTCTCCGCGCCGGCTTCCGTCAGCTTGTCGGCATGCGACGGGAAGGTGTGGGAGCCGCCGGTGAAGCCGACGACGCGCATGCCGGCGCCACGCGCGCCGTGGATGCCATGCACCGAGTCCTCGATGACCAGCACCCGCGACGGGTCTACGCCCATCTGCTTGGCACCATGCAGGAAGATGTCCGGCTTCGGCTTGACGCGATCGGGTCCGAGGTCGCGCGCCGAGTAGATGCGCGGGCCGAAGTGGTCCTTGATGCCGACCTTGCCGAGCATCATGGCGAGGCGCGCCGAGGTGGAGTTCGAGCAGATGCAATGGGGCAGTGTGAGCTGCAGCAGCATCGGCTTGACACCGTCGATGATCTTGACGTCGCGCTCCAGACGTTCGTCGAGAATGGTGTCTACCTTGCCGATCAGCGACGCGGAAAGCGGGATGCTCGCTTCCTTCTCGATCTGCAACAGTGTGTTGTGCCAGGTCATGCCGGCAAAACGCTCCGCCATTTCTTCGACGCTGATCGGATAACCCGCTTCGGTGAGCAGCGCGGCTTCGACTTCCGAAGCGATGATTTCGGAATCGACGAGAACGCCGTCGCAATCAAAAATGATGAGATCGATACCGGACATTTGAAACAGTTCCCTGGGAGAAGAAGGCGCCGCAGGCAGGGGGAGGATAGCTTGCGCGGCGCGGGGCTTTCGTACGCCAGAGCTTTATACGAAGGCGGCCGAAAGCTCAACCTTTGGAAATTATCGAAACCGCTGTTCCGCTTGCTCGACAGTATTGTTTCGCGGCTCTATCTGTAGGCGATGGAAAAGCAACAGGACGACACACTTGCAAGTCGCATCAGCAGGGCACTCGCCGAGAGGATCATCTCCGGCATTTTGATGCCCGGGGAGCGCTTGCGGCAGGATCACATCGCCGAGGAATTCGGCGCGAGCCACGTTCCCGTTCGCGAGGCTTTTCGGCGGCTGGAGGCCCAGGGGCTTGCCGTCAGCGAACCGCGCCGCGGCGTCCGCGTCGCCTCCTTCGATCTCAAGGAGGTGAGGGAGGTTGCCGAGATGCGCGCGGTTCTCGAAGTGCTGGCGCTTCGCCATGCGATCCCGCATTTGACGCCGGCGATCCTTGATCGGGCCGAAGCGGCGACGGTCGCCGCCGACACCTCGCGCGACGTGCGCTCCTGGGAAGCGGCAAACCGCGCCTTTCACCGATTGATCCTGCAGCCCTGCGGCATGCCGAGGCTCTTGGCCGCGATCGACGATCTGCATGCGGCCAGCGCCCGTTTTCTCTTCTCTGCCTGGCGCACGAGCTGGGAAGCGCGCACCGACCACGATCACCGCGCGATCCTCGCAGCCTTGCGCGAAGGCCGCGGCGATGAGGCCGCGAAGATCCTTGAACGGCATGTTGGATGGATCGGCAAGACGCCGGTGAGGACCGCCGCAGGTGAGACCCGCGAGGCTTTCTCGATCGTTGGCTAGAGTGGATCTCGCTCGCGGTCGCTATTGCGGAAACAGCTCAGAGAAAGTCTTGTCGCCATTGGCCGTAAAGCGGATGGCGCGGCTGTTGGCCTCGCGTTTTGCCCAGCCCTTGTCGATGAACAGCGTCAGCAGCGCTTCGCCCAGAGATCCCGCGAGATGCGAGCGACGCTCGCTCCAGTCGAGACAGGTGCGGCAGATCGGCCGGCGGGATTTTTTCAATGCGGCATAGTCGATGCCGAGCGCCTCGATCCGGCTCTGGCCGGCGGGCGTCAGCGCCAGGTCGTCACCGGTGATCTCGATCTGCTTCTCGGCAATCAGGCTGTCATACATGCGTACGCCATAGTCGCCGGCCAGATGATTGTAGCAGACGCGCGCCTTCCGGAGCGCCGGATCCTTCGGGCCTGGTCGATGGCGGTTCATGCCGCGGCCGGCGGCAAAACCCATCAGGTTCTCGAGCATCAGCCCGACTTCGTCTTCCGCGAGCTGAAAGTAGCGGTGGCGTCCCTGTTTGCGCTGGGTCAGCAGGCCACCCGCTTCGAGCTTGGAAAGGTGGGAGCTGGCGGTCTGGAGCGTGATACCGGCGTGGGTCGCAAGTTCGGTCGCCGTCAGGGCACGGCCGGCCATCAGCGCCGTCAGCATGTTGGCGCGGGCGGGATCGCCGATCAGCGATCCGATGAGAGCGATGTCAGGACCTTCCTTCATACTTCGATCGTAGTCGAAGCATCCCTATCGAACAAGCGGGCATACTCCACTCATCGAAGGCCCGCAAACTGCCGTGGCCACAAGGAGACGATGATGATCACCTGCTTCATCCGCTATGAAATCGATCCCTTCAAGAAGGAGGAGTTCGCCATCTATTCGCGCAACTGGGGCGAGGCGATCCCGCGCTGCGGCGCGGATCTCATCGGTTACTACGGACCCCACGAAGGTTCGGCGACGACGGCCTACGGTGTCTACAACATCGAGAGCCTCGCGGCTTACGAGGCCTATCGCGCACGGCTCTCAGCCGATCCGCTCGGCCGAGAGAATTACGCCTTTTCCCGCCGCGAGCGGTTTATCCTGAAGGAGGAGCGAATCTTCCTGAAGAACGTATCAACGCCTGCCGGAGGTAAGTGAAACATGATTGCCGTCATCTTCGAAGTCCTGCCGGCCGAAGGGTGTCGCGACACCTATCTCGGCATTGCCGCCGATCTGCGCCCTTTGCTTGACGACATCGATGGCTTCATCTCGATCGAGCGGTTCCAGAGTCTCGCCAATCCCGACAAGGTGCTGTCCCTATCCTTCTGGCGCGACGAGGAGGCGGTGAAGGCCTGGCGGAACGGCGCCGAACATCGCGCTGCGCAGGATGCGGGACGCCACGGCGTCTTTGCCGACTATCGCCTGCGCATCGCCTCAGTGATCCGCGATTACGGGCTGAACGAGCGCCGTGAAGCGCCGGCCGACAGCCGCACCTTTCACGACGCCAAATGAAACGCCACTGCAAAAGTTCTCACTAACATGGCGTGAATACGAACTTTTTCGGAACGGCCTTCAGGCTTTGGTAACCATCTTCGGTAACCATAAGCTCCATAGTCCGTTCCGAGTAAGCGTATTTGCGAGTTGTCCATGTCTTCAGTTGTTTCGCTTGCCGAAGTCTCCCGCTCCACCCGCCCGCTGGGCTGGCTCGACAGCATCATCAAGGGTGACTGCGTTGCGGCGCTCAATGCGCTTCCCGACAATTCGGTCGACGTCGTTTTCGCCGACCCGCCCTACAACCTCCAGCTCGGCGGTATGCTGACCCGTCCCGATCAGTCGGTGGTCGATGCCGTCGATGACGAATGGGATCAGTTCGCTTCCTTCGAAGCCTATGACGCCTTCACCCGCGCCTGGCTGCTTGCCTGCCGCCGCGTACTGAAGCCGACCGGCACGCTCTGGGTCATCGGCTCCTACCACAACATCTTCCGCGTCGGCGCCATCCTGCAGGACCTGCACTTCTGGATCCTCAACGATATCATCTGGCGCAAGACCAACCCGATGCCGAACTTCAAGGGTCGCCGGTTCCAGAACGCCCATGAAACGCTGATCTGGGCGACGCCGAACGCCAATGCCAAGGGCTACACGTTCAACTACGACGCGATGAAGGCAGCCAATGACGACGTGCAGATGCGCTCCGACTGGCTGTTTCCGATCTGCTCCGGACATGAGCGCCTGAAGGGCGACGACGGCAAGAAGGTGCATCCGACGCAGAAGCCGGAAGCACTGCTCGCCCGTATCCTCATGGCCTCCACCAAGCCCGGCGACGTCGTGCTCGATCCCTTCTTCGGCTCCGGCACGACCGGTGCCGTCGCCAAGCGTCTCGGCCGCCATTTCGTCGGCATCGAGCGCGAGCAGGATTATATCGACGCGGCATCGGCACGCATCGACGCGGTCGAACCACTCGGCAAGGCGATGTTGTCGGTGATGACCGGCAAAAAGGCCGAACCGCGCGTCGCCTTCAACACGCTGATCGAAAGCGGGCTGATCAAGCCGGGCACGGTTCTGACAGACGTAAAGCGCCGCTACAGCGCGATCGTTCGCGCCGACGGCACGGTCGCTTCCGGCGGCGAGGCCGGCTCAATTCACCGCCTGGGCGCCAAGGTCCAGGGGCTTGATGCATGCAACGGATGGACATTCTGGCACTTCGAAGACGGGAACACCCTGAAGCCCATCGACGAACTCAGAACCGTCATTCGAAATGATCTGGCAAAGCTGAACTGATCAACCAGTTCGCCGGATCCTTCGAAAAGCGCTCCGACCGGTTTTTGTACCTTCAGTCCCGGAAGGAGTGCTTTAAATGCCCGGAATCCTCACAAGGGGATTCCGGGCATTTGTATGTTTCCGGTATGCTTGCCGGGTTGACGCGATAGGCAACGAAGCTTCGCCTGATTGCCAGTCCTTGCGTCCGGAAATAGGGTTCGGAGAAACCAGTCTTCACCCGAACATGGGGTGCCTTCCGCATGACCTCTCCCGATCGACTCAAGCGCGTGAAGCAATGGGCGCGTCAAATCAAACGCGACGTCGTAGCACTCTGGTTCGCTGCACGAGATCCTCGAACGCCGCTTTCAGCGAAATTCGTTGCCGGCGCCGTGGCGGCCTATGCGCTGTCGCCGGTCGACTTGATCCCCGATTTCATTCCGGTGCTCGGCTACCTTGATGATCTGGTCATCGTTCCGCTCGGCATCCTGTTGGCGGTGCGTCTCGTGCCGCCGGCGCTGATGCACGAATTTCGGGAGCGGGCGACGGCACAGGAGGGGCGCCCGTCCAGCCGCGGCGGTCTGGTCGCGATCCAATGCATCTGGCTGGTGGTCGCAGCGCTTGCTGGCTGGGTGGTGTGGCGGATGGTTTCGGCCGAAAGCTGACAATACCGCAACGTAGCTGGCCATCGGACTGGTTTTCGGCGAGACGGCTCGCGTCAGGGATGGATACCGTAGGCGACAAGATCGGCTTTCAGTTTCTCCGGATCGACGAAATGCACTGCGTGCCACCCGGCGAGCCGTGCGGCTTCGACATTGGGCACGCTGTCGTCGATGAAGAGCGTGGCCGAGGGGGTAAGCCCAAAAGTGCGGGTGTGTGTCTCGTAGATGGCAATATCGGGTTTGATTAGCTTCACGTCGCCCGAAACCGTGACGCCGCGCGGCAAGGTCAGGAAGGGATAGAGCTGCTGGGCCTCGCGGAACGTATCAGAGGCGAAATTGGTCAGCATGGTCACGTCGCGCCCTTCGGCGATCAGCCGCTCCAGCAGCGAGACCGTTTCGACATAGGCGTGCGGGACCATCTCCTGCCAATGCTTGCGGAACGCACGGATCTGCTCTTCGCGTTCCGGATGGTCTTTGATCAAAAGCGCTTCGGCTTCCTCCCAGGGGCGGCCACGGTCCTGCTCGATGTTCCAGTCATGGGTGCAGACATTGGCGAAGAACCATTCGCGCTCCGCCTCGTCGGGAATGATGCGGCTGTAGGGCAGGTTGGGGTCGTAGTGGATCAGCACCTTGCCGATGTCGAAGACGATATGGCGAATATCGATGCTGCTCATAACTGCATTCCTTGCTCGATCTTTCAGCGTTCAGCCTTGAAGGCGTCAGGGATCGCCTGAGTGATCGCCTTTTTCATGACCGTCGGCAGCGCCTGGGCCGTGAGGGAGTGAACCGGTTCCCACCAGCCGTCTCCCTCCGTTCCGGCGCGCGCGACATTGGCGCGGTAGACGGAGAGACGCAACTCGAAATGTGTGAAGACGTGGCTGATGGTTCCGCAGTCTTCCCAGGGCGCGACGAAGGGTTGGGAGGCGAGCGAGGTGTCGCCGTCCTGTCGTGATGTCCAGTCGGTGCCGGGCACCTCGGTCATGCCGCCAAGAAGGCCGGTTTCGACCCGCTTGCGCAGATAGACGGCATTGTCGGCATCGATCGCGACGAAGGCCGCGCCGCACCGAAGTGGTTTGTCCTTCTTCTGCGCCTTGCGCGGAAAGGTCTCGGGATCGGCAACCGAGAGTGCGCGACAGTGCGCACGGAAGGGACAGAGCGAGCAGGCAGGCCGCTTCGGCGTGCAGATCGTCGCGCCGAGGTCCATCATCGCCTGGGCGAAATCGCCCGGACGATCATCGGGCGTGAGGATGGCGACGCGCGCCCGCATTTCGGGCTTCGCTGCCGGCAGGGGCGTTTCGATCGCATAGAGGCGCGAGATCACCCGCTCGACATTGCCGTCGAGCACGGCGCTTTTGTGGTTGAAGGCGATCGCTGCGATCGCGGCTGCGGTGTAATCGCCGATGCCCGGAAGGGATTTCAGTCCTTCCTCTGTGTCGGGAAAACGGCCGCCGTGACTGTTCGCGACGGCTTCGGCACATTTCTTCAGGTTGCGGGCACGGGCATAATAGCCAAGCCCGGCCCAGGCCTTCATCACGTCCTCGTTCTCGGCGCGCGCCAGGTCCTCGACGGTCGGCCACAGCGACAGGAACTTCTCGAAATAGGCCTTCACTGCCTGGACCGTCGTCTGCTGCAGCATGACCTCCGACAGCCAGACGTGATAGGGATCGGCAACGATCCCTCGGCTCGCCATAGGCGGAGAGACCCGCCAGGGCAGGTCGCGGTGGTGCCTGTCGTACCATTCCAAAAGTAGGGGAGCGGCGTCGGCCGCTGGGATTGAATCGTGCATGATTTGCCGGGAGTTCTCTTTCCGGCCTATACTTGGCGAAGCGGAGCCGCGGCATCAAGGCTCAATCGACGTTGCATACAGAAAGTCGCTTTCGTGAGTGAGCAGAAGCCCCGCAAGGGTGTCGTCCAGATCAGCGAAGTCGCCAACGGCCTGATCGACCCCGTCCTCGCCAAGCGGGCAGGCATCAACACCATGCTGCTCGGCTCCTGGGACGAAATTGCCGGGGAAGGCTTCGCCGATTGCACGCGGCCGGAGAAGATCGCCTGGCCGCGCCGCGCCTCGGAAATCTCGGGTGAGGGCGGCTACCAGCCGGGCGTGTTGACGGTCGCTTGTGAAGGCGCACGTGCGCTCTTCCTGACCCATGCCCAGGGCGAACTGATCCAGCGCATCAACGGTTTCTTCGGTTTCTATGCCATCGGCCAACTGCGCATCGTTCAGAAGCCCGTGTCGCCGCAGCACAAACACCGTGGCAAGCCGAAGCCACTTTCGGGCGAGCCCGCGCGCCGGCTGGAAGCGATGGTCGAGGGCATAGAGAGCGAAGAACTGAAGGCGGCTTTGCGTCGGCTTGGGACGGCCGTGCTCGCGCCGCGTCGGCGGTAGGGCCATCAGCCGGTCACAATTCTTTGAATTCTGTTGACGACCGGCCACTTGCCGCCCCGCGCGCAGCAAGATATCGAATCCACACCATAAATCCCTCCGAACACGGGTCAAATTCATGTCCGCTTCCGCAATGAACCTTACGAAACGCCTGCTCAGCGGTGCCGCCATCGCAACCGTCGCCCTGGTGCTTGCTGCCTGCAGCGACGAAAAGAAGGAAACGGCATCAACCGCGCCGACCGAGGCGAGCGAGACGGCGGCAAATCCCGCTACGGACGCCATCACCACGGCATCGACGGCCGCGGCCCCTGCAAGCACCGAAGCAAAGCCGGCTGCAGGCACCGAAGTCGCCCAGTCGACCGCCGCTCCCGTGAAGGTCGAGCTTCCTTCTTCGGAAGGCTCGGTCGATCAGGCAAAGCTGCTCGAGCCGGGCGTCCTGCCGGAAATGGCGCTGGGCGAAGCCAATGCGCCGGTCACCATCGTCGAATACATGTCGATGACCTGCCCGCACTGCGCGGCCTTCCACAACAACACGTTCGAAGCGATCAAGACGAAGTACATCGACAGCGGCAAGGTCCGCTTCATCGTGCGCGAATTCCCGTTCGATCCGCGCGCGGCCGCCGCCTTCATGCTGGCGCGTTGCGCGCCGGAAGGCCAGTATTTCCCGATGATCTCCATGCTCTTCAAGCAGCAGCAGCAGTGGGCCGCGGCCCAGAACGGCCGTGATGCGCTGCTGCAAATATCCAAACTCGCCGGTTTTACACAGGAGAGCTTCGAGGCCTGCTTGACGAACCAAAAACTTCTGGATGATGTGAACTCTGTCATGCAGCGGGGCGCAAAGGATTTCGGCGTACAGTCGACGCCGACCTTCTTCGTCAATGGTGAGCACTATTCGGGGGACATGTCGGTTGACGTTATGTCGGCCCTCATCGACAGCAAGCTCTGATCCTTCGCTTTTCCTGAAAACGGGCGACGGCAGCAGCCGTGCGCCCGTTTTTTTCGTTTCGCGGCGCTGTAGAGGGGGGTATCTCGTCGCCCCAGCGTCGCCCGCATGAAGTTCAACAAGCTCCGCCTGCTTGGCTTCAAATCCTTCGTCGAACCGACCGAGTTCATCATCGAGCGGGGCCTGACCGGCGTCGTAGGACCGAATGGTTGCGGCAAGTCGAACCTCGTCGAAGCGCTGCGCTGGGTGATGGGGGAAAACTCCTACAAGAACATGCGCGCCTCCGGCATGGACGACGTGATCTTTTCCGGATCCGGCAACCGTCCGGCGCGCAACACGGCGGAAGTCGGCCTCTATCTCGACAACGGCGATCGCACGGCACCGGCCGCCTTCAACGACAGTGACGAGATCCAGGTGACGCGCCGCATCGAGCGCGAACAGGGCTCCGTCTACCGCATCAACGGCAAGGAGGCGCGCGCCAAGGATGTGCAGCTCCTCTTTGCCGACGCCTCCACGGGCGCGCGCTCGCCGTCGATGGTCGGGCAGGGGCGTATCGGCGAGCTGATCGCCGCCAAACCGCAGGCGCGTCGGCAACTCCTCGAAGAAGCAGCCGGCATTTCCGGACTGCACTCGCGCCGCCATGAGGCGGAACTGCGCCTCCGGGCAGCGGAAACCAACCTTGAACGCCTCGACGACGTAACCTCGCAGCTCGAAAGCCAGATCGAGAGCCTCAAGCGCCAGTCGCGTCAGGCCAATCGCTTCAAGATGCTTTCGGCCGATATCCGCAAGCACGAGGCGATCCTGTTCCATATCCGCTGGGTGCACGCCAAGGAGGCGGAGGCCGAGGCGACGAGCCAGCTCAATCAGATCACGGCGCTGGTCGCGGAAAAGGCGCAAGCGCAGATGCAGGCGGCGAAGGATCAGGCGATTGCCAGCCTGAAGCTGCCGGAGTTGCGCGAGAACGAGGCGCGGTTCGCCGCCGCCTTGCAACGCCTGCAGATCGCCCGCTCGCAGCTTGAAGAGGATGCCGGCCGTATCCTCAGGCGGCGCGACGAGTTGCAGCGCCGTCTGGCGCAGCTTGCCGAAGACATCGCCCGCGAAGAGAGGCTTGTCGTCGACAATGCCGGCATCCTGGCGCGGCTCGACGAAGAAGAAGCCGAACTCAGCGACATGCTGGCCGAGGCCGATGACCGTGCGACGGAAGCACGCGAGCGGCTGGAAGAGGCGAACGAAAAGCTTGCCGGCAACGAAGCGCTGTTGGCGCGGCTGACGGCCGAACGTGCCGAGGCACAGGCCGGTCGCAACCAGCTCGAGCGCACGCTGCGCGATCTCTCGGAGCGCCAGGCCCGGCTTGCGCGTCAGCTCGCCGATCAGTCGCGCGATCTCGACGAGCTAAACCGGCAGATGGCCGCACTTCCCGATCCGCATGAGAAACAGGGCCAGGTCGAGGTTGCCGAGGCCGCGCTCGAAGAAGCGGAAATCAATGTGCTTGCGATCGAGGAGGCTCTGGCAGAGGCGCGCCGCGCCGAGGTCGAGGCGCGTCCGCCTGTTGATCGTTCACGCGCTACTCTCAACGGCATTGAAACCGAAGCGCGCACGATCCGGCGGATGCTGGAAGCGGCATCGGGCGGCACCTATCCCGCCGTCGTCGAGGAGATGAAGGTCGACCGAGGCTTCGAAATCGCGCTCGGCGCAGCCCTTGGCGACGATCTCGATTCACCGCTCGAAACGGACGCGCCTGCCCATTGGCGCGCCCCGGGAGATCATGCCGGCGACGCCGGCCTGCCGGAGAGCGTTACGTCGCTGATTGCGCACGTGAAAGCACCGGATGCGCTGACCCGCGCGCTGAAGCAGATCGGCATTGTCGCAAGCGAAGCGGACGCGGAACGGCTGCTGCCGCTGTTGAAGCCGGGCCAGAGCCTCGTCACCAAGCAGGGCTCCGTCTGGCGCTGGGACGGGCACGTGACCGGCTCCGAGGCGCCGAGTGCGGCCGCCCTGCGACTGGCCCAGAAGAACCGGCTGGCAGAACTCGATGCCGAAGCCGAGGGCGCAGCAGAGGCGCTGCGCCGCGCCGAGGCCGAACTTGCGGCCGCCGGTACACGCATCCACGCCGAAGACGAAAGACTGCGGCTTGCGCGCGATGCGCAGCGCATGATCACGCGGCAGCTAGCTGAAGCCCGTGACGCCCTTGCTGCCGCCGAGCGCGCCTCCGGCGATCTTGCTCGCCGCCGTGCGGTGTTGGCGGAAACGCGCAGCCAGATCGAGGTCCAGGTCGAGGAAGTGGCCGAGCAGATCGAGACGGCCAACGACGCACTGGCGGATGCTCCCGATCTTTCGGAGCTGGAACTGAAACTGCGCACGCAGACCGCCGACGTCGCTGCCGATCGTGCCGCAGTTGCCGAGGCCCGTGCCGCCCATGACGGCCTGGCGCGCGAGAACGAGGCCCGCCAGCGACGCATCACCGCGATAGCCAACGAGCGCCAGACCTGGAAGGCGCGCGCCGCGAGCGCCGAGGAACATATCGCCACGCTACGTGACCGCGAGGCCGAGGCTCGCGACGAAGTGGAAGAACTGATCGACGCGCCCGACGAGTTTGATGACAAGCGCCGTGCGTTGATGAACGAATTGCAGAAGGCAGAAGCGGCACGGCGCGAGGCGGCTGACCTTCTCGCCGAGGCCGAAAATCACCAGCGCGAGGCGGATCGGCTGGCGGCGACGGCGCTCTCCGAGCTGGCGGAATCGCGCGAGAAGCGTGGCCGCGCAGAGGAGCGGCTGGTTTCGGCCCGTGAGCGCCGTGTCGAAATCGAAGCGCGCATCCAGGAAGCGCTCTCCTGTGCGCCGCACGAGGTGATGCGCCTGACCGGGCTCGCTGTCGATGCGGCGTTGCCGGACATGCGCAACATCGAGCGCGAACTCGAACGGCTGAAGATCGAACGCGAACGGCTTGGCGCCGTCAACCTGCGCGCAGAAGAGGAGCAGAAGGAGCTTTCCGAAAAGCTTGCTCTTCTCCTTAGGGAGCGCGACGACGTCATCGAGGCGATCCGCAAGCTCAGGAGCGCCATCCAGAACCTGAACCGCGAGGGCCGCGAGCGCCTGATCGCCGCGTTTGATGTGGTCAACGTGCAGTTCCAGCGGCTCTTCACCCACCTCTTCGGCGGCGGCACCGCCGAGCTGCAACTGATCGAGAGCGACGATCCGCTGGAGGCAGGCCTGGAAATCCTCGCTCGCCCGCCGGGCAAGAAGCCGCAGACCATGACGCTGCTTTCGGGCGGTGAGCAGGCGCTGACGGCGATGGCGCTGATCTTTGCGGTATTCCTCACCAATCCGGCGCCGATCTGCGTGCTCGACGAAGTGGATGCACCGCTCGACGATCACAATGTCGAGCGCTACTGCAACCTGATGGACGAGATGGCGGCCTCGACCGAGACCCGCTTCATCATCATCACCCACAACCCGATCACCATGGCCCGCATGAACCGCCTCTTCGGCGTGACCATGGCCGAGCAGGGCGTGTCCCAACTCGTCTCCGTCGACCTGCAGACGGCAGAGCGGTTGAGGGAAGTGGTGTAGCCACTCACTCGAATTCGGTGATGAACCCCGGCACCGGCCGCAATGCATCGCGCGCTCCCCAGGTATCGATGTAGGCGGCCAGGGGGACCTTGTTTGCGCGATATGCCGCATATAGCGTCGCAGCGCCTGCCTTCTCCGGCGGTCGCCTGAACCACCTGCTGTAGGTGACAACGGCGCCCGTCACCCAGGTCCATGCGTCGCCGATGCCGTTCTCGTTGACGAGCCCGAGCCAGGGTCCGACGCGGCGATGTTCCCCGCCTTCGAACAGGCTGTTGAAGAACCTGGCGTCCGTGTTTACCAGCGAGGCGACGAACGCATTTTCGTCACTGGATTCAATCGTGGCAAGGTGACCGCCGCAGCGTTCAGCAGTCGCCTTGGCTTCCTGCCAGCCGATCTGCCGTGCATCGTAGGCGGCCGCGTAGAGGCGCCCGTCGAACACGCCGTAGGTCAAGGACAGCGGCGACAGGCAACGAACCATGGCCACCACCGCCGCATCCTCAAGCCCCTTGAGATCGGCGGCATCATAGCGGCGTGCGATTGCAGCCGAGAGGATTTGGTGGTCGACGCGAGCAAATCCCAGGCCCAGGGCGGCGCTGGTCTCCTGGTCGAGAAATCCGGATTGCGTCAGACCGCGGGCTGTCTGAAACGAGGTTACCGCCCGGCGCGTCTGGCCACCGAAGGTACCGTCTGTCTGGCCCGTATCGAACCCTTCGCTGCGCAATGCCTCTTGCGCGCTTGAACGCTTTTCCCTGCTGTCGAACACCTTTTGCTCCTGCGCCATCGCTACCAATGGCGACCGCAGGTCGTCAATTGCTCCGAGACGCCGAACGGATTGGCGGGCTGCGTCGGCGTAGCTGCCGCTGCCATGTTTGGCGATGAAGCGTTTCCAGGTTCGAATGGTGTCGACACGCATCGCCTTGCCAAAGTCGAGCGCGGCGAGATCCACGGTGGTCGCCGCCGAATGGGCAGGCTCTCTAACGGCTGTGTCGCGGCCGAGATAGAACTCCAGATCGAGCGAAGACAGAATCTGCGGTGACTGTTTCCCGTTCGTCTCTGAGCGTACTTCCCGGATCACGTGCTTGAAGGCCGTGCCGATTTCAAGGCCAGGGCCGGAGAGATTGGCGATCAGCGCACGGGTAAAGGGCGAGTGCCCGTCGGTGCCGTCTGCGGCGACCTGTCCGGGTGCCGCGGCAAAGGCCACGAGCGTGCCTGCACCCTGCGTGTCAATCGGTGCGAGCCCCCTGATGGCGCCACCGCGGCTTGCGCCCTCCACTTCGCGATTGAGCCGGTCTGCGAGCGGATTGTTGCGGCAGGCATCGAGGAAGATCAGCGAGATCTTCGCACGCTTTTCCAACGCGTTGACAATTTCGGAGAGTGCCATGGTTTCGGCTGGCACGTCGAATTCGCTTTCGAGCCTCGCATCGGTTGCGACAAGGAAATTATCGCCGTGCAGCTGCATGCCATGTCCGGCGTAGTAAAACAGTGCAACGTCTTTGGGGCCGATCTTGCGCGAAAAGCGCGCAAGCGCCTCGGCGAGACCCCTGCGATTTGTATTGAGCACGAGGTCGGCCTCAAAGCCCTGGTCATCGAGGAAGGTCTTGAACGCTTCGGCGTCGCGCGAAGCATTGGGCAGAATACCTGCAACGACGTAGTTGCTCATGCCGACGATCAGCGCCAACCGTTTGCCGTCCTCCTCGGCGAGGGCGTGCCCGACTGCAAGCAGGACGATCAGGGCCGAGAAGACCCAGGACGTGAGTTTTGTACGCCATTTCATGACCTACCCTCCGAGCCTCTGAGCCTGAACGGATTGCCATGACGGGACATTCTTGAATGCACCCCATCGCCGGAATCGATATGCGTGACTACTCAAATTCAAGAACGAGGCTCGGGGACATGTTGATGAGCCCCATGTCTTGCCACGTGTTGAGGTAGGTACTCCTCATGTCTTGCCGGCCGTCACGCTGGGTAAAATACATCGCGGAATCGGCGCCCGGCTTGAATTCGTATGGCGCGCCTGGGACCCATTTTGTGTAAGTCATCGCCTCGCCGCTGTCCCAGTGCCAGCCGCCTTTTGGCTCCTTGCCTTGCGGGTCCTGAACCAGGCCAATCCACGGCCCGATTTTGTAGCTGATGTTGTCCGGAGCGTAGTAGCCCATATCGAAAAAGCCCGGGTCGGCGTTAAACAGCGATGCGATAAAGGCATTTTCCGCGTCCGATGTGATCGAGGCAAGATATGTGCCGCAGTTCTTGGCGACGGTTTCGGCATAGGGTGCGCGAGTCGACCCCGTTCGTGCCACGACATAGAGATGGCCCCCGAAAGCACCATAGACGGAGGGCTCGTGACCCAGGCATTTTATGGCGGCAAGGACGCGTTCGTCCGTTTCGAGCCCGGTAAGGTCGTCGATGTCATAGATTCGCGCCGTCGTTGAACTGTATATGCCCTCTGCCCTGTCGTTGACCTTTATGCCAAGGGCTGCTGCAGTGAGCTCGGTGATGAAACCGCTCGCCGGCTGACGGTTGGTGCTTTGGAAGCGTTTGATCGCTTCGCGTGTCTGTCCGCCGAAAACGCCGTCGGCCACGCCGGATGCAAAGCCCTTGGCTGCGAGTGCTAGCTGGACGTTTTTGCGCTGTTGCTTGTCCGGCAAGAGCCGCGCTTCTACCGACAGCGGAAGATGCGACTGGTTGCGCACTGCTGCGGGTTCGATCTGTGCCAGTGTCTGGCGCGCGAGTTGCGCATACTCGCCGGTGCGGTGCTTTTCGACGAAGAAGTGCCAGATCCGTGGCGTGCCGATCCTCAGGGCCTTCTTGAAATCCGCTTCCGCCCCAAGCGCAGCTGGGTCGACTGCCGGTGCCTGTATTGCAGGCAGGGTGGCATTGGTATGCGGCACTATCATCTCCGGCCCGAAGTAGAATTCCAGCGACAGGGAGGACAGGATTTGCGGCTGCTGTTTGCCCTGCGTTTCCTTGCGCACGTCGCGAACGACCCGCTTGAAAGCGGTGCCGACCTCAAGGCCAGCGCCGGAGAGATTGGCGATCAGCGCGCGGGTGAACGGCGAATGTCCGTCGGTTCCGTCGGCTGCGACCTGGCCAGGGGCGGCGGCGAAGGCGACGAGCGTTCCGCCACCCTGGGTCTCGATCGGCGCCAATCCTCTGGTTGCGCCGCCGCGGGTGGCACCCTCAACTTCGCGCGTGAGTCTTTCGGCGAGTGGGTTGTTGCGGCAGGCATCGAGGAAGACCATCGATATCCTGGCACGTTTCTCCAGTGCATTGATGATCTCGGAAAGCGCTACGGTTTCGGCCGGGACGTCGAATTCGCTCTCAAGCTTTGCATCGGTCCCGACGAGGAAGTTTTCGCCGCGCAGCTGCATGCCGTGCCCGGCGTAGTAGAACAGGGCTGTGTCTTCAGGCCCGATCTTGCGCGAAAAGTTTGAAAGCGCGCCGGCGAGACCCTTGCGATCCGCGTTGAGCACGAGGTCGGTTTCAAATCCCTGGCCCTTGAGGAAGGCGTCGAACGCTTCGGCATCACGTGAGGCATTGGGCAGCGTTCCGGCAACGACGTAGTTGCTCATGCCGACGATCAGCGCCAGCCGTTTGCCACTTCCTTCGGCAAGAGCGTTCCCTGCAGCAAATAGGACCATCAGCGCCGAGAGGAGCCAAAATCTCAGATCCGCACGCCATTTCATGACCTACCCTCCGAGCCCTCGAGACTGAAACGGATTGCCATGACGGGATATTCATGGATGCGTCCCCATCGCGTGAATTATATTAGATAATTGTGATTTATCCAGTTATGCGGGCGTGCCGACCTGCGCGGTGGTCCAGGCGGTCACTCGAATTCGAGAATGAGACCGCCCGTACCGTCGGTTGACCCCATATCGCCCCAGGTGTCGACATAGACGGACTTCGTGTCGGCTCTGCCGTTGCGGTGCGCGTAGTACATGCCGATATCGTCGCCCTTCTTGCCCTCGTTCGGCATGTCCTGGAACCATTTCGTGTAGGTCAGCGGCTTGCCGTTATCCCAGCGCCAGCCGCCCTTGGGCTCCTTGCCCTGTGGATCTTGCGTAAGGCCGATCCATGGGCCCATCTTGTAGCTGACGTTTCCGGTGGGATCGTAGCCCGTCTGGAAGAACCTTTGGTCGGCGTTGAAAAGCGAGGCGACGAAAGTGTTCTCTTCTTGAGAGGAAATCGCCGCAAGATGCGCACCGCAACCGCTGGCGATCCCGCGCGCGTAAACCGCCAGAATCGTTCCCGTTTGCACGGCGACATAGAGATGCCCGCCGAACACGCCGTATACGGTATCGAAATGGCGCAGGCAGGTTAAAGCCTCCAGAACACGTTTATCGGTTTCGAGACCTTCGAGGTTGGCAACATCGTAGCGTCGGGCTTTGGTCGCGCTGTAGATGCCCTCCGCACTGTCGTTGACCTTTATGCCGAGGGCTGCTGCGGTGCGCTCGGTAATGAAACCGCTCGCCGGCTGGCGGTTGGTGCTTTGGAAGAGTTTGATCGCTTCGCGCGTCTGTCCACCGAAAACACCATCGGCCGTGCCCGCCGCAAATCCCTGGGCGGCAAGTGCGAGCTGGACGTTTCGCCGCTTGTCTTTGTCCGGCAACAGCCGTGCTTCGACGGATTGTGGCAGATGAGACTGGTTGCGCACCGCCGCGGGCTCGATCTGTGCCAGCGTCTGGCGAGCGAGTTCCGCATATTCGCCGGTGCGATGCTTTTCGATGAAGAAGTGCCAGATCCGAGGCGTGCCGATCCTCAACGCCTTCTTGAAATCCGCTTCTGCCTCAGTGTCCACGGGTTCCGTGGCCGGCGCCTGTGCGGCCGGCAGGGCGGCCTGGATCTGCGGCGCGGCCGCTTCCGGTCCGAAATAGAATTCGAGCGAAAGCGACGACAGGATCTGAGGCTGCTGCTTGCCCTGCGTTTCCTTGCGCACGTCGCGAACGACGCGTTTGAAGGCAGTGCCGACCTCCAGGCCGGCGCCGGAGAGATTGGCGATCAGAGCGCGCGTAAACGGCGAGTGCCCGTCGGTTCCATCGGCGGCCACTTGCCCGGGCGCGGCGGCAAAGGCGACGAGCGTGCCGGCACCCCGGGTCTCGATCGGCGCCAACCCTCTGGTCGCGCCGCCTCGGGTGGCGCCTTCGACTTCGGTATTCAGCCGGTTGGCGAGCGGGTTGTTGCGGCAGGCATCGAGGAAGATCATCGATATCCGGGCACGTTTCTCCAGCGCGGTAATGATCTCGGACAGGGCTATGGTTTCGGCGGGAACATCGAACTCGCTCTCGAGCTTCGCATCCGTCCCGATGAGGAAGTTCTCGCCGTGCAACTGCATGCCATGGCCGGCGTAATAGAAGAGGGCGACATCCTCCGGGCCGATTTTGCGCGAAAAGCTTGAAAGCGCGGCCGCAAGGCCCCTGCGGTCCGCGTTGAGCACAAGATCGGTTTCAAATCCCTGCCCGTCGAGGAAGGTGCCGAATGCTTCGGCGTCGCGCGAGGCATTGGGCAGCGTTCCTGCCGCCACGTAGTTCGTCATGCCGACGACGAGCGCAAGCCGCTTGCCGCTCTCCTCGGCGAGGCCATGCCCGACCACGAGCAAGACCATCGCGACCGAGAGGAGCCAGGATCTCACTTTCGCACGCCATTGCATGACCTACCCTCCAAGCCCACGGGACTGAAACGGATCGCCATGACGGGATATTCTTGGATGCGCCCCATCGCGTGCATTTATATTAGGTTTTTATAATGGATCGGGCAATGTCGACACTCAAGCCTCTGGCGGACATTTGTGGTGCCGATAGAAGAGGCAAAGCCCATGTTGTGCGGGTTCTGCCCCTCGGCCTGCCAATATGTTGCATTGTTACAGAAAATGATGCGGTGCAGCATAAATCTTCGCCGGATGCATTTTCAGCCTGAAGCATATACTGTAAATCGTCATAAAACACTGTATCTGGGTGGAGAGCAGGCATGACGAAATGGGTTTACACCTTCGGTGGGGGCAAGGCCGAAGGACGTGCAGGTGACCGCGAGCGGTTGGGTGGCAAGGGCGCAAACCTTGCCGAGATGTGCAACCTCGGCTTGCCGGTGCCGCCTGGCCTGACCATCGTCACCGATGCCTGCAACAACTTCTTCGACAACGACAGGCAAATGCCTGACGGCCTGCACGATCAGGTGCGCGAGGGTATCCGCCGGATGGAGGAGGTGACGGGCCGCGTCTTCGGCGACACCAGCCATCCCTTGCTGCTTTCGGTTCGCTCCGGTGCCCGCGCCTCGATGCCGGGCATGATGGATACAGTTCTCAATCTTGGGCTCAACGACGAGTCGGTGCACGCGCTCGGCCATGACGCCGGCGACGCGCGCTTTGCCTGGGACAGCTACCGTCGCTTCATCCAGATGTATGGCGACGTGGTCATGGGCGTCGATCACGACGTCTTCGAGGAAATCCTCGAAGATGAGAAAGCGCGTCTCGGCCACGAACAGGACACCGAGCTTTCCGCGGTCGAGTGGCAGCATGTCATCTCCCGCTACAAGGAGGCGATCGAAGAGGCGCTCGGCGAGCCGTTTCCGCAGGATCCGGAAGTACAGCTTTGGGGCGCCATCGGCGCCGTCTTCTCAAGCTGGATGAACGCGCGCGCGGTGACCTATCGTCATCTGCACGGAATTCCGGCTGCCTGGGGCACGGCGGTCAACGTCCAGGCGATGGTCTTCGGCAATCTCGGCAATGCGTCGGCAACCGGCGTCGCCTTCACCCGCAATCCGTCGACCGGCGAGGGCGAACTCTACGGCGAGTTCCTCGTCAACGCGCAAGGCGAAGACGTTGTTGCCGGCATTCGCACGCCGCAAAACATCACCGAGGCCGCGCGTCTCGCCTCCGGTTCCGACAAGCCGTCGCTCGAAAAGCTGATGCCGGAAGCCTTCACCGAGTTTCGGTCGATCTGTGATACGCTGGAGCGTCACTACCGCGACATGCAGGATCTGGAGTTCACCATCGAGCGCGGCACGCTCTGGATGCTGCAGACGCGCTCGGGCAAGCGCACCGCCAAGGCAGCGCTGAAGATCGCCGTCGATATGGCGGAGGAGGGCCTGATTTCCGAGCAGGAGGCCGTCGCCCGCATCGATCCGGCCTCGCTCGACCAGTTGCTGCATCCGACGATCGATCCGCATGCGCGGCGCGACATCATCGGCTCCGGCCTGCCGGCCTCGCCAGGTGCTGCGACCGGCGAAATCGTCTTCACCTCCGAGGAGGCGGTTCAGGCCGACAAGGAAGGCCGCAAGGTCATTCTCGTGCGCGTCGAAACCAGCCCGGAAGACATTCACGGCATGCACGCCGCCGAAGGCATCCTGACGACGCGCGGTGGCATGACCAGCCATGCGGCCGTCGTTGCCCGCGGCATGGGCACGCCTTGCGTTTCCGGCGCCGGCAGCATCCGCGTCGATCTTCGCAACGAATTGCTGACGGCCGGAAGCGTGACGCTCCGCAAGGGCGACGTCATCACCATCGACGGCTCGTCCGGTCAGGTGCTGAAAGGGTCGATCGCCATGCTGCAGCCGGAGCTTTCCGGCGACTTCGGCAAGATCATGGCCTGGGCGGATGCCAGCCGCCGCATGACTGTCAGAACCAATGCCGAAACCCCGGCGGATGCGCGCGCGGCGCGCTCCTTCGGCGCCGAGGGCATCGGCCTCTGCCGCACCGAGCACATGTTCTTCGAGGATGACCGCATCAACGTCATGCGCGAGATGATCCTCGCCGACGACGAGGCCGGCCGGCGCTTGGCACTCGCCAAGCTCCTGCCGATGCAGCGCTCGGATTTCGCCGAATTGTTCTCGATCATGCATGGCCTGCCGGTGACAATCCGCCTGCTCGACCCGCCGCTGCACGAGTTCTTGCCGAAGACCGACGAGGAGATCGCCGATGTCGCCGGCGCACTTTCGCTTGACCCGTCGGCACTGCGCCAGCGTGTCGACGAGCTGCACGAGTTCAACCCAATGCTCGGCCATCGTGGGTGCCGTCTGGCAATCTCCTATCCTGAGATCGCCGAGATGCAGGCGCGCGCCATCTTCGAGGCTGCCGTCGAGGCCGCCCGCGAAACCGGCGCGGCCGTCGTTCCTGAAATCATGGTGCCGCTCGTCGGCCTCCGGGCCGAACTCGACTACGTCAAGGAGCGCATCGACGCGGTCGCCAAGGCGGTGATCGGCGAAGCCGGCATCGGCATCGACTATCTCGTCGGCACGATGATCGAACTGCCGCGCGCAGCACTCCGCGCCGGCGTAATCGCCGAAGCGGCCGACTTCTTCTCTTTCGGCACCAACGACCTGACGCAGACGACCTTCGGCATCTCGCGCGACGACGCCTCGCAGTTCCTGGCGACCTACCAGCAGAAGGGCATCATCGAGCAGGACCCCTTCGTCTCGCTCGATTTCGAAGGTGTCGGCGAACTGATCCAGATCGCCGCCGAACGTGGACGACGCACCAAGAACGGCCTGAAGCTCGGCATCTGCGGCGAACATGGCGGTGACCCGGCCTCGATCCGCTTCTGCGAGGACGCCGGTCTCGACTACGTCTCCTGCTCGCCGTTCCGCGTACCGATTGCCCGTCTTGCCGCCGCCCAGGCGGCGATCAACGGCAAGGGGTAGGGGCGCCCTCTGCGTGTTGCAACGATGCAACGCGCGGACGCTGGTTTATCGGAGCCCTGCATTCCTGGTTGCACGCGGCGAGCGGATAGTGCATCAGCGCCTCGTTCGCGCCGTATCGGCGCGGGCGATCGCTAGCTATGCATGTGCATAGAGGTTTGTTCAGAACGGGACCGGAAAATGACGCAGTGCGTTTCCACACGCCCCTTGGGGCTTCGCGGCTAATCAGCGTTGATGCGCTGAAAGGGCCCGTCCTGCTGGCCAATGTGCCGGCTGTTTGACCCTGTTCTGGATTATTTTTCATGGGCAATCATTCTTTTGGGGACATCGTCCCCGAAGGCGACGATGGTGCGCGCAGAGCGACCGTCACGAATTATTTTACTGCCGGCAGCTGGATTGAAGGCGCGGCAGTTCATCAACTGGCGGGAATTGCCAGTCTCCCCGGCATGATCTCGGTCGCCGGTTTCCCGGATCTGCACCCGGGCAAGTATGGCCCCGTCGGCATGGTCGCGCTTTCGCAGCGGCTCTACCCGCAGCTGATCGGCAACGATATCGGCTGCGGCATGTCATTCTTCGAGCTCTCCTTGCCGCTGCGCAAATTCAAGGTCGAAAAGGCGGCCGAGCAACTGCGCAGGCTGGAGCAGATCGATCTCGGCGACATGGCAACCCGCCTGGCGGAGCACGATCTTTCGCCTGACATGGGCCCGCAATCCCTCGGCACCATCGGCGGCGGCAACCACTTCTGTGAGCTGCAGGCCGTGGACGAAGTGTTCGAGGACGAGGCGGAAAGTGTGGCCGACCGGCAGAAGCTCTATCTTCTGGTCCACTCGGGCTCGCGTTCGCTGGGCGCCAATCTTTTCGGTCGCACGCTCGGCACAGAACACTTGCGGGACGGTCTGGCTGCCGGTTCGGCCGCCGCCGTTGAATGGCTCGCCGGAAGCGGCGAGTGCGTTCGATGGGCTTCGCTTAACCGGCGAATGGTGGCGGAGCGGGCAGCGCGGACGTTGCGCGCCGATCTGTCGCTGGTTGCCGATATCCCGCACAACCTGGTGCGGGCCACGGCGTCGGGCTTCCTGCACTATAAGGGCGCGGCCGCAATCGGTGAGGATGCCGTCGCGCCGGTCGCTGGATCGCGCGCAACGCGAAGCTTTCTGGTGCGCGCCCTGGCCGGTGCGGAGCGATCGCATTGGGGCATCTCGCACGGTGCGGGGAGGAAATATGACCGTAAGGCCATGCACGGCCGCGTGGGTGGCAATCGCTCCGAGCGTGATGCCTTGCGCATCAATGCCTGGGGTGGTCTCGCAATCTGCGAGGATCGCAACCTGCTGATCGAGGAGGCGGCCGGCGCCTACAAGGATGCCGCTAAGGTTGTCGCAGACCTCGAGGCGTTCGGGCTTATTCGACCGATCGCGGCGATGAAGCCGCTCGTCACCTACAAGAACGTGCAGCCGCAGGAACGGGTGCGCGAGAAAACGAAGTGGGAGCGGACGACGATAAGGAGGATGCGCCATGGGTGAAGTAACGCTCTTTCTGACCTCCGGCAACGGTCCGGTGGAATGTCGCATTGCCATGGCCGCGCTGATCGACATCATGGGCAAGGAAGCGAAGGTCAACGGCTGCAGCTTTGACCTGGCCCTTGGCGGGCAACCGGATGCGTTCGGTCCAAAATCCGCAATCGTCACGATGGCAGGCGCTCGATCCGAAGATTTGGCAAGAGCCTATTGCGGGACGATTCGCTTTGTTTTCAAGAGCCCGGTTAGAAAAGGGCATCAACGACAGAACTGGTTTGTCGGTGTCCGGCAAGTGGATCTTTCCGGCGCGGGCGTCGTACCGACGATCGAGCTTGGGGATTTGCGCTTCGAAACCTTGCGGGCCGGCGGGCCCGGTGGCCAGCATCAAAACACCACCGATAGCGCCGTGCGGGCGACGCATGTCCCCACGGGCCACACGGTCGTTTGCCGAGAGGAGCGATCGCAGCATCGCAACAAGGCAACTGCAATCCGCAGGCTTCAAGCCATTCTGGATCTCATCGCCGCCGGGAACGAGCAGCAAGAAAAGACGGCCTTGTTCATGGCCAGCAAGGAGCTGGAGCGGGGTAACGCGGTCAAGACCTTCCGCCTGTAGCCTTCCTTGGCGACCCGGGCTTGTGCGCCCGGGTCGCCTTGATACGCTGATCGTCGAGCCGCGACATTACCGGTTGCTTCGGTTGAACGCCTCCGTCAGCGCATGATGACGACGGGGCGGTCCCAGCCCCACATCATCACGTCGTTCTGATAGCGGAAGGCGCGCGATTCAGCGCGCCGGTCGAGTTCGATGCGTTGCAGGCAGGTGGCAAAGGCGTCGGTGCCGCGGCGGAAACCGTATGAGGCGCAGGTGTTGCCGTCGGCGATGCGCCGTTCCTCAGGTGTCGTCGTCTGGCACGCCGTCAGCAGCAGGGCGGCTGCGACTAGCATCGTCAATCGGGTCGTCATGATGTTCGTGTCTCCTGGGTGCCGCCTTCGTATTCATTTCTCGAATCGCAATTAATATAGGGAGTTGCGCCAAAAATCGAAGCGGATCACGCCAATTCTGCGGCAGGCGCGCGGTCGCACGCAGGGGAGACGCAAGGCGTACGATGTCGTCCTGAAAGTTGGTTTTCTGAGGCTTGGCCCGACGTGATCAGCACGCCAGAACCGGCACGTCAGCGCGTAGGTTTTTCGATTGAAGCCAGTTTGCACCGCCGCCGGCAGGCGGCGATCACATGCGTTCGAGCACGCCGACGAAGGACTCGGCAAAGCGCTCGAGGTCTCGCGTGCCATCGCCCGGGTGCTCGAGGCGGATGGTCGTGCCCTGCTCATCAAGGCAGGCAAACAGGATCGATGTTTCGGTGTCCTGTTCGCCAAGCCGGAGCACGGCGACACTCAGGCAATCTTCGACCAGTTCCGAAGCAGGCAATGCAAACAGAAACTCGCCGCCGGCATTGTCGGCAACGGTCCGGACAAAACCAGCGAAATCGTCCTTGTTTCCGGAAAAGCCGTCGAGGGAGAGTTCGAGCTCGAAGAGCCCCATCGGAACTCCGCCGTCACGCGGGGGAAGAGGGGTAGGGGTGGCAATGGCCACGGCTGCCTGCGATGCGCCCATGTCGGTTCTCCGTCGATCGCCGCGTACTCTCGCATGAAGCCGTGCGCGGCCGTTGCCTCCGATTGAAACTCCGCGCCGGCCGATTCTTGGGCGCGCGAACACATTCCCATGTGTTGATAGGTGGTTAACGAGAATGGCGATTTTGCGGCGAAGCCTCAGGCGTGGCCCGCGGCGCGGCGGCCGACTGGGCATTGCCTGTTTTCACGGCACGGGGCATGGTCTAAGAATGCGATCTGTTTCGCGGCAGGGGATTGATTCAACTACATGATGGTCCGGTACGAGCGTCCCTATTCCTATGCCGCCCATTGGGCGCGTCGCTTCGCCCGTGTCTCCTTCGTGCTCTTTGTGCTCTCGCTGCTGGCGCACCGCTTCGGGCCACTGACGACACCGCATTTCCTGGCTCTTGTCGGCCTGTCCGGCATTTTCGCGCTGCTCGGCGTATTGCTTGCCGTCGTCGGTCTTGCACGCCTCTGGCAGGTCGCCGCGATCGGCGGCCTCGCGTCTGCTGCGGCTCTTGTCTATGCCGCGCCGGCGCTCGGTTTCATCGGCTTCGGCGTCGTGCAATATCTGACCCGCCCGGCGATCTACGATGTCAGCACCGACACGGTGACGCCGCCGCCATGGCTCAAGGTACCGCAGACCGAAGAGAGCTGGCTGAAACGCAAGGGCGCTGTGACGCCCGAGGACCGGGAAGCGCAGATCCTTGCCTATCCGGGCCTCACCGGCCGGCGCTACGATGGCGCACTCGACCGCGTTTACCAGGGCGTGCGCACTGTCATCGAACAGAACCGCGTCGGCATCACCGAGGAGCTTGGCGTCGAAAACGCCCGCGCCGATCTCGAGGATCTGACCGTACGGCCGAATGCCGGGGCGGAGACGACCGTCGAACCGGAGAACGTACCGGTGCCGGCGGCGCGGCCGGAACTCTCGCTCGAAGGGGCGATTGCGGGGCGCCGCGCCAGCGACGTCGTGCTCCAGGGCGAATGGCGCACGCTGATCGCCGGCTTCCGTTTCGATGTGTTGATCCGGCTGCGCGAAGAGGCCGAAACGACCTTCGTAGACCTGCGTGTCGCCTCCCGCTATGGCCCGCATGACCTCGGCATGGGCGCCGCCTTCGCTGATCAGTTCCTGCGGGCGCTCGATGCCGAGCTGCTCGGCATTGCCGGCGATTGATCGGCAGAGTACCGCCAGGAGACGTCAGTCGTTCACGGCGGCGCCGCGGCCATCGAATCCAGCGGTAGCTTTTCGGTCGAGGGCGGGCGCCCGCAACGACGTCGACTCATCGGCTGGTGCAAGCCAGCCGCGATAGCGCACGATCAAGCCGGTCAAGGGGCTTTCGACCTCCACATGGAAGTGAAACAGGCCGTCGCGATCTTCCTCGAACGTCCGACCGCCCGGCGCGAGCCGCAAGGGAAGCGGGAGGCCGAGGAAGGACCAGGCGCGAACCGAGAGGTGCAGGCGATTTTCTGCAGGCTCCAAGGCGCACAGGATGCGGACCGGTCCGAAATCCTCCACCAGCAGTTGTTCGTTCCGCTTCTCTATCTTCTGCTGTGAACTGCGCAGGATCTTTTCACCGAAGCGCCGGGTCCAGACCTCCCGACCATTGCCGCAGGCGAAGCGGATATCGACCGGCACATCCGCACCGGCGCTAGGAAAGCCGAAGACAGAGGCGACAAGACGGGCCC
Source organism: Ensifer sp. 22460 (assembly GCF_052044935.1). NCBI lineage: Bacteria > Pseudomonadati > Pseudomonadota > Alphaproteobacteria > Hyphomicrobiales > Rhizobiaceae > Ensifer > Ensifer sp. 22460. The sequence goes on along the minus strand of NZ_JBQENZ010000001.1, from coordinate 160,617 downwards.
AGATCGATCCGCCTCGCTCGACGACCGCACGTCCGCAAAAGGTGGCGTGTCCTTCCGACCTGTCATGCAGGGCGCGGATAGAGGCAGGCACGCGATCCCAGTCGCGTCCGAGGATCCGCCGGTAGAGGCTCTGCTGTTGGACCATGATTTCCGTCGTCATGCGATGAAGCGTCCACGCTCCTCGGGCGTCGGCACCATGCAACTCTGACGGCGCCCGGCGATGCGATAGCGGTTTTTCGCAACGAGATCATAGAGTGGGTCGCGAAGGGCAGCGGGCAGGATACGGCAGACGTTCACCAGCGACCATGGCAGGCCGAGCCGCTCAAGCGTCCGCATCGAGCCGTCGGATTTGAAGCGGGCGACGCCGTCCTCGATCAGGATGTTGCTTTCGAAGCTGCTGGCGTCAAGGCCGTAGTGCCGATAGAGCGCCTGGCCAAGCGGCGACTGCGCTGTGAGATAGCGATATTGCGCTCGCCGGTCACGGCGAAGCAGGAAACGTACCCAGCCGGAACAGAAAATGCATTCGCCGTCGAAGACGATTACGGGTTTGTCGTCAGCAAAGGCAGGCACCGCGGCATCGCTGCGATAGCTGTAGGCCTCCCGCCGCATGATCAGCCGGCTCCGCCAGGCGCCAGCCGGTAGGCGCCAAGGAGCGAGGGCGGCCCATCGGTCTCGACCCGCCCTTGCTCGATCAGGTCTTCCAGATGGGCAAGGACCGAAAGTGCCGCCGCCCCATGCAGCCGGATATCGGTCGAGGCATAGATGACCTTGACCATATCTGGGATACGGCTGTCGCCGGCTCGGATGCGTTCGAGCACGGCGCGTTCGCGCATCTTGCGGTGGGCGCGCAAGCCACGAAGGAAGGAGGCGGGCTCGGTCACCGGCCCGCCATGGCCGGGCAGGTAGAGATGCTCGTCGCGGTAAAGCAGCTTTTCGAGCGAGGCCATGTAGTCGGCCATGGCGCCATCCGGCGGCGCGACGATCGTCGTCGCCCAAGCCATGACGTGGTCCGCGGAAAAGAGGATACCGGTGCCGTCGAGTGCGAAGGCCATGTGGTTGGCCGTATGGCCGGGCGTCGTCAGCCCCGTCAGACTCCAGCCATCGCCCTCGATCCGCCCGCCATCGGCAAGCACGAGATCGGGGGCGAACTCCATGTCCGAACTCTCGGCGAAAGGATTGGTCTCGCCCGTATGCAAGGGGCGGGCGGAGCGGTGTGGCCCTTCGCCCACGATCAGCGCGCCGGTCGCAGCCTTCAGCCGGCGCGCAAGTGGCGAGTGGTCGCGATGCGTATGGCTGACGGCGATATGGGTGACTTCACGGCCAGCAAGGGCCGCCATCAGCGCCTCTAAATGCGCCTCGTCGTCCGGGCCGGGGTCGATCACCGCAACGGAACGCTTTCCGACGATATAGCTGTTGGTGCCGTGGAAGGTGAAGGGGCCGGGATTGTTGACGGTGATGCGCTGCACATCGTCCGCAACTGTCACGGCCTCGCCGTGGGCCGGCTTGAAATCGAGATCGAAGTCCGGGCCCTGCATGCGTCTCTTCCTGGCTTTCACTTGTATTCGATCTCGATGAACGACATCGGCTCGGCTCCGGCATTGACGACATTGTGCGCCATGCCCGCCTCGCGGCGATAGGCCGCCCCCTTGGCGATATCGACGCGGCGGCTGCCGCCTTCCTCCTCGAGCAGGAACTGGCAGTCGGTCATCGGCACGACGACATAGCCGAGCCCGTGCACATGATGGCCGGTGTCGGCGCCGGGCTCGAAATCCCAGCGGGTGATCCGCACAACCGCGTCATCGACGAGCACGCTCGGAACGGCAGGAGGGCGGGCGCGAAACTGGCTCATGATCTTCTCCATTTCGGCGGGACAATAGGAGGTGCGATGCAGGAAGGGAAGGGTGCAGGCGGCAGCGGCAGACGTTGTGTCGCGGTGTGCTCGCCGGCCATTTGCACAGCTGATCGACAAATCCGCCGAAAAACCAACTTAGTGTCAACTTAGTGATTGTGACGGACGGCGAGCTTTGATAATCAGGCGCTCGATTTGGCGGGCTTGTTTTCCGTCAGTCCAGTTGGGGCGTCGCCAAGCGGTAAGGCACCGGTTTTTGGTACCGGCATTCCCAGGTTCGAATCCTGGCGCCCCAGCCATCATCTTCCAAACATGCGATTGAGAACCGGCAAGCGTGCCGGATATGCGTGTGCTCTTGTCAAGTCACTCTGCAACTGACACGCTAGTGCCGTTGATTCCTACTTGTATGAGGGAGAAGATGGCTCACAAATTCGAAATCTACAAAGACAAGGCTGGCGAGTACCGCGTTCGCTTCAAGTACAACAGCGAAGTGATGTTCTCGACCGAGGGCTACAAGACCAAGGCCAGCGCCCAGAACGCCATCGACTCGATCAAGAAGAACGGTCCCGACGCACCCGTCGAGGACAACAGCAGCAGCTGAGTTCGACATTCTTTCCATAGAAAAAGCCCGCCGATTTTCACCGGCGGGCTTTTTTGTTTCTTGGCGTTTAGCTTGCGGTTGCGGCCGGCTTGGTCTGTGCCGGTGCGCCCAGGAACTCTTCGCACCAGCTCGGGCCATCGGCACGCTTGCGGTCGCCGGCAATGCGGATCGAGCGGATGACATAGTCGGACGAGACGGTAAGCTGGACCGAGCAGCTCAGATATTCCGTGCGGGCCGATGAGATGCGCTTGCCGCGCTTGCCGTCCTTGGTGGTTTCGTACTGCGCCGGGACCTTGCGGGTCTTGTAGCCGCCCTTCCAGCTATAGACGGTTGAGCTGCCGCTTTCGACGTCGGAGATCGGCGGACCGTATTGAGCGAAGAAGCCGCCGGCCGGCTGGCCGAGCCAACGCGCTTCGACCGCGTTCTTGGAGATCCCCGTTCCGGTCGTCGTGCAGCCGGCAAGCACGAGCGCAAGGCCCGCCACCGTCATCATGCGGAAGTTCATGTTTCTGTCCCTTTGGTTCTCGTTCTGAAATAGGCATGGCGCGGAAGCCCGTATCCCCTGGTTTTCCGCGCTTTCCGTTGTGCCTCTAGCGCCAAACCAGGCGAAAGGAAATCCACGCCGCGCCTTGCATTTCAGGAAAATATGAAGCGTTGCACAAAGTCCCTATCGGGCGGGCCTTCAGGCGCCGCCGCCCCCGGAAAACGGCAATTTCCGCAAGAGTTTTCCACCGTCACAAGTTTTTTGAAAAAGGCGCAAGGTTTTTCGAGATAGGCGCTTGTGAAATCAAAATGCCTGTTCTATAGAGGCGCCGCTGGTCACGGAGTGTAGCGCAGTCTGGTAGCGCACCACGTTCGGGACGTGGGGGTCGCAAGTTCGAATCTTGCCACTCCGACCAGCCAAATCAATCCTTTACCCGATCATTGCCTTGCATGGCGCTCGGCGCCGCACCGTATGCGCTTGCGCTTTGCGCGCCTGTTCCGGCGTCGATCCTTACGCCCACACGTCCTCCATCTTAGCCGTTCGTCGCTCCCTCGAAGCCGTTGGTCGAATAGCCGTGCATTCGCACCCGGGTCGGCCTGTCTGGGCGAAGGCGAAGGCTCTAGGTTTCCGCCACAGTCCATCAACGACGAGGAACGGGAATGTCGATCAAACATCTATCGATTGCAGCGGTTCTGCTCATGGCCGGCCATTCGGTGGCGGCGGCGCAGAGCTGCGAGAAGAATTTCAAGGCTTCGGGCGTGCCGCTGGTGACGCCGGTCTTTTACAAGACCTGGCAGGAGTTTCCGAAGCTGAAGCCCGAGGCCGCCTTGCAGCGGATGGCACGGGGCGTCGCGGCGGAAGGATTTTCGGGAATCGAGATCAACAAGTCGCTCGGGACCATCGAGGCCTATCAGGATACCGCCGGCTCCGGACGGCTGCAGACGCTGCGCGTCGTTGCCCGCAAGCGCGGTTCAGGCACGCGGGTTGATGCGATGTTCGATATTCAGGTGGGGCAGGTGACCACCAAACAGGTGGTGCAGGAGGGGCTCTGCAACATCATCCGCTCCGCAGTCGAGTAGGGACCAGCGGGCGCAACGGACAGGCAGCAGCAGGAGAGCGTTTCCATTGTCGATATGGTAACGCTCCGTCCGCTTGTCAGCCCTGCCGTTCGAGCGCCTTTAGCGTCGATTGGGCCGCCGCCTGTGCTTGCAGCATCGACGTAAAATTGCCCTGGGCGGGATAGGTGACGCCGCGATATTTGATAACGAAGCACCATTTGCCGTTGATGCGTTTCTCGACCTTCACGGTGGTTTCCGGTTGCTTGTCCGTGCTCACCTTCTCGTCTCCCTGATTCGGCGCATCGTTGCGCGAAAGTCGTCCAGATACGCCGGAGAGGTCGGTTCTGTCCATCGATACGCCGCATACATGGGGCGCTGTGGCGGGGGAGAGGCCAGGGAAGAGTGCCTATGCCGGGCAGGAACCTTGCTGCCGGTCCACGGTCAGGCGGACTGTCCCACAACGTCCAGGAACGGTGAAACAGCCCTATCGATCCTCATGATCGACGCGCCAACTTACGAATGCGAAGACGAATGAAAAGGTGTGATCTGTGCGATTTCGGGTCAAGGTGAAGCGATTGCCAGCCCTGTCCCGTTTTGGGACGGTGGCGGCTTCAGGGCGTCGCAGAGCCTCCCGCAGGGAGCGGATCCAACCGCGGCGGATCACTCTTGCACCAGCAATGCGCGGCTTTATTGTTCACTTTGAAACGACGTGTTCACGGAATGATGTCTTATCAGCGTGAACAATCAGGGCGATATTTCCGTCAACACTTGTTCTTGCCCGAGAGGCTCAGATGTTGAAGGAACCGATATTCACCTTTCGCGAGATCGCCATATGGACCGCCATACTTGGCAGCGTCGTAGGCTATCAGCTTTGGCAGCACGCCGAACCGGCGCCGTTGACGATGGTTCTCCCGGCGATCGAGCAGCAGCTTTGATGAATGAATGCCGGCAGGAGTTCACTCCTCCGGCATGCCGTTGCGCCTGGCCGCCTGCAGCAGGTCTATTTCGCCGGCGACCGGACCGAACTGGTTCTCCAGTCGCTCGGCTTCCTCCGCATCGAGCCGATATTTCCGGGCAAATGCTTCGATCGATACCATGCGCCCACGAAAACCTTTTTGCCTCGCATCCTCGCCTTGATGTTCCGTTTTCATGGTGCTTCTCCCATGCGCCAGGGAGATAGGGCGACGGACTTGTTTGAAAAGGCCCAAATCGACCGATAGCAACCGCGGTATCAGCAACGAAAAAGGGGCCTTGTTCGGGGCCCCTTTTTTGTGTGTGCTGCGGCTTTCGATCAGCCGTCGATATCGTCGATGATCTCGACCGCCTTGCCGGCGCTGACGCGTCGGATTTCGGCCTCCTCGCGGCGGCCCGCGAAGAGTTCGGTCGCCATCAACTGGTCGGCGAGGTCCGCCGGCAGCGAGAGGATGACGCGGGCGTCTTCCGTGTGGATGCCGCCGAGTGCCGAGCGCTTGGCCGTGATCATGCCGCCAGCCACCGTGTTGTTGGTGTCCGGATCGATCAGGATGAAGGCGCCGGTGAAGCGGTTCTGCTCGTAGGTGTCGAAGATCGCCTGCTCGTCGAATGCGAGATGCACCTTGCCGATGGCGTTCATCGGCAGCTGCTCGGCATGGTTCCACTTGCCGGTCTTAAGGTCGAGCTGGCTTGCCGGCTGGATCTGGACGCGCTGGCGGCGGCTGCCGCTCTTCAGCCAGTAGCGCTTGCCCGGCTGGATGCCTTCCGGCTGTAGGGCAACGAGCTGGGCATCGAAGGCAAGGCCTGTCAGCGGCTGGCTGTCGATCGCCACGATCATGTCGCCGCGCGACACGTCCACCTGGCGGTCGAGCACCAGCGTGATCGCGTCGCCGGCGACGGCGGCGTTGCGCACGAGGTCGAAGGTGACGATCTTGGTGACGTTGGCCACCATGCCGGAGGGCAGGATGACGACACTGTCGCCCGGCTTCACCGAGCCACCGGCAACCGTGCCCTGATAGCCGCGGAAGCTTTCGCCGGGCCGCGAGACGCGCTGTACCGGCAGGCGGAAGCCGACGGTCTGGGCCGAACGGGTGGTTGCCAGTTCCAGCACCTCGATCAGCGTCGGGCCGTCATACCAGGGCATGGAGGCGCGGCCGTCGTAGACGACGTTCTCGCCCTTCAGAGCCGAGACGGGAATAGCTGTGACCTGGCGCACGCCAAGCGACAATGCCAGTTCCCGGAACTCGTGGTTGATTTCTTCGAAGCGGGCGCGATCGTAGTCGGTCAGGTCGATCTTGTTGACCGCCAGTACGAACTGCTTGATGCCCATCAGCGTTGCGATCGTCGCATGCCGGCGGGTCTGCTCGAGCAGGCCGACGCGGGCGTCGACCAGCAGCACGGCGAGGTCGGCGGTCGAGGCGCCCGTTGCCATGTTGCGGGTATATTGCTCGTGGCCGGGCGTGTCGGCGACGATGAAGGAGCGCTTGTCGGTCGAGAAATAGCGATAGGCGACATCGATGGTGATGCCCTGTTCGCGCTCGGCCTGCAGGCCGTCGAGGAGCAGCGCAAAGTCGGGCAGGCCGAGATCGTTCTGCTTGCCGTTGGAATCGCGCTGAAGCGTCGCGGCCTGGTCTTCCTTGACCGCCTTGGTGTCCCAGAGCAGGCGACCGATCAGCGTCGACTTGCCGTCATCGACCGAGCCGCAGGTGATGAGGCGAAGCGGGCGGCTGTCACGCGCGGCGCGCGCCGGCTCCTGCGCCGGAAAGGCCAGAACCTCGCCGGCAGCAACGTGCTCAACGGCATTCGCGGTTGCGGGAGCAGTCATCAGAAATATCCTTCGCGTTTTTTCTTTTCCATCGAGCCGGACTGGTCGCGGTCGATGGCGCGGCCCTGGCGTTCGGATACGGTCGCGGTTTCGAGTTCGGAAATGATGTCGTCGAGCGTCGTCGCGCTGGAGCGGATGGCGCCGGTCAGCGGGAAGCAGCCGAGGGTGCGGAAGCGGATCACTTCCTCGCGCTTGGTTTCGCCTGGCAGCAGTTCGAGGCGCGGGTCTTCGGCCAGGATCATCATGCCGTCGCGTTCGACGATCGGGCGCTTCTCAGCGAAGTAGAGCGGCACGATCGGGATCTCTTCTGCCTGGATGTAGCGCCAGATGTCGACTTCGGTCCAGTTTGAGAGCGGGAACGCCCGCACGCTTTCGCCCTTGCGGATCATGCCGTTATAGACGTTCCAGAGTTCCGGACGCTGGTTGCGCGGATCCCAGCGATGATCCGGCGTGCGGAAGGAGTAGATGCGTTCCTTGGCACGGCTTGCTTCCTCGTCGCGCCGCGCGCCGCCGAAAGCCGCGTCGAACTGGCCGGCGTCGAGCGCCTGGCGCAGCGCCTCGGTCTTCATGATGTCGGTATAGAGCGCCGAACCGTGGCTGAAGGGCGTGACGTTCTCGGCTGCACCGCGCGGGTTGATGTGCTCGATCAGGTCGAGGTCGTAACGCTCGACGGTCTCGTTGCGAAACGCGATCATCTCGGCGAACTTCCAGCCGGTGTTGACGTGCAACAGCGGGAAGGGCACGCGGCCGGGATAGAAGGCCTTACGGGCGAGGTGCAGCAGCACCGAGGAGTCCTTGCCGATCGAATAGAGCATGACCGGGCGTTCGAACTCGGCGGCCACCTCGCGGAAGATGTGGATCGCTTCGTTCTCGAGTGCCTTCAGATGCGGATCGAGCGGCGGCTTGGCGCTCTGCGGATTGTGCAGTTCCGTTTCCGGATGGATATGGGGCATTTCAGTCTCCGGGAGGATTTGTCTTCAGACGAGCGCGCCAGCCTCAGGCGGCGCTGCTCGAATTCGGGATGATGGAACTGGCGGCAGCTTCCGGAACGTGCAGACCACATTCGCGCTTCTCGTCGTTTTCCCACCACCAGCGGCCGGCGCGCTCCGGCTCGCCGGGCTTGATGGCGCGGGTGCAGGGCTCGCAGCCGATCGACGGATAGCCGCGGGCGTGCAGCGGGTTGACCGGAACGGCATTGGCGGCGACGTAAGCACGGATGGTCTCGATGTCCCAGTCCGCCAGCGGGTTGATCTTGATGAGGCCACGTTCGGCATCAGCTTCCGCGAACGGGGTCGATGCGCGATTGCCCGACTGGCCCCGACGCAGGCCGGTGACCCAGAAGGTTGCCCCTTCGAGCGCGCGCGCAAGCGGCTTCAGCTTGCGCACGTCACAACAGGCATGCCGGGCCTCGACGCTCTCGTAAAAGCCGTTGAGGCCATAGCGCGCCGCATAGGCGTCGATGTCGGCCTGTTCCGGATGGTAGCGCTTGATCAGGATCCCGTAGGTTTCTTCGGTCTTTTCGATAAGGGCGACCGTCTCGTTGAACAGGCGCCCGGTCTCCAGTGTCGCGACATTGATGGACAGCTTGTTCTCGCCGATGGCCGCGGTAATCACCTGATCCTCGATACCGAGCGAGGTCGTGAAGACGGCCTGCCCTTCAAGGCTTGCGACAAGCGCCAGCCGACCGGCGAGATCCAGGCCTTCGAGCGTCTCGTTCAGTGCCTTGGCGGTGGTTTCGAGGGATGACGTGGTCATGGCTGCGTCCTGTTCCAACTTGGTCGGAATATCGCAGCCCAATGCGACAATGGACAGAAATAGCGGTTTCTAATGCTGTTTGTTTGGAGCAAATCTGCCTCTCAGAACGAAAGGCAGCGAAAAACCGAATATAGACTAGTAATTTACTAGATTTTGTACTGTATGGCTACGACGGCAACCCTTGAAGAGGAGGCGCGAACCTTGCGGGCCCGCGCCTCCTGCCAAGGGGAGAGCCAGACCGTCAGAACGCTGCCCAGCCGGCCTCCTGTGCCTGCGGGGCACTGCGATAGGCCGTGGCGAGTTTGCGGCCCAGGGCGCGTGCGGGCGAAGGGGCAGCAATCTCGCTCGTCACGAGGCGTGGTGCCGCCGCTTGGCCGTTGCCCGTCTTGAAGCGCATCAGCAGATCGTTGAGCGCGCCGGCCTCGCGGGCGAGGCTATGGCTCGCGGCGGTCGATTGCTCCACCATTGCCGCGTTCTGCTGCGTTCCCTGATCGATCGCGTTCACCGCCGTGTTGATCTGCTGGATGCCGGCGGCCTGTTCGCGGGCGCTTTCGACGATCGCCGTCACGTGGCTGCTGATCTCCTTGACCTCGGTGATGATGCTTTCGAGCGCCGTGCCGGTTTCGCGCACCAGCGTGACGCCGGATTTGACCTGCTGGCCAGATGTGGCGATCAGCACCTTGATCTCCTTGGCGGGCTGCGCCGAGCGCTGGGCGAGCTCGCGCACCTCCTGGGCGACGACGGCAAAGCCCTTGCCGGCCTCGCCGGCGCGGGCCGCCTCGACGCCGGCATTCAGCGCCAGGAGGTTCGTCTGAAAGGCGATGTCGTCGATGACGCCGATGATGCTGGAGATTTCCCGCGACGAGGCTTCGATGCCACTCATCGCGGTGACGGCGTTGCCGACGATCTCGCCGGACTTCTCTGCTGCACCGCGGGTGCGCGTCACCAAGGTGCCTGCCTCCTCCGCACGCCGGCTGGCATCCGCCACGGTGGTCGCGATCTGGTCCAGTGCAGCTGCCGTTTCCTCGACCGAAGCCGCCTGCTGTTCTGTGCGCTTGGAAAGGTCACCGGCCGCAGAGCGGATTTCGCTGGCGCCGGCATTGATGCTGCGGGCGTTCTTGCCGACTGAGCGCAGCGCATCTTCGAGATTGGTGACGGAGCTGTTGAAGTTCGTGCGTAGCGTGTCGAGCCGTTCGGCAAGCGGCGTGTCGATGCGATAGGTGAGGTCGCCTTCCGCCAGCCGGTCGAGACCGAAGCCGAGCGCATTGACCGCGGTCTGGATCTCGGCAGCTTCCTTGACCTTCTGCGCCTCGCGCTGCTCGCGCTCGCGTTCGGAAAGTGTTCGACCCGCCTCCGCTTCCTGCTCGAGCCGCTGGCGTTCGAGCGCATTGTCGCGGAAGACAGCGACGGCACCCGCCATCTGGCCGATCTCGTCACGGCGGCCTTCGCCGAAGATCGTGGCCTTGAGGTTGCCGGCTGCAAGCTGCCGCATGGCCTCGCACAGCTGCGTCAGCGGCCGAAAGAGACCGGCGGCCACGAACCAGACTGTTGCCCCGAGAAGCGCGATGGCAAAGGCGGCGATCATGACCTGCCAGCGTGTCAGGGTGTCCTTTTCCACCTTGGCCGCCTCCAGCTCCTGGTCGGCTTCCGCGAGCTGGAGCTTGACCAGGGCGCCGATCGGTTCGGCCAGCGGATCGATGGCCGCGTAAAGGCGGCTGTCGATAAACCGGCCGAACTCGGCGATGTCCTGTCGATCGATGATCTCGAGCATGTCCCTGACCGCCTGCTCGCTGCCGACGCGGGCTGCGTCGAAGGTCTTCGCAAGCTTCTTTTCCTCAGGCGTCAGTCTCGTTGCTTCATAGGCGCGCCATTGTTCGTCGATGGTGGCAAGCGCCGCGTTGATCTTCTCCTTGCCGTCAGCCCACCCAAGCGCGCCGCTTCGCATCTTGTGGGTCGTATCGACGATTTCGACGGCGTACATGTCGGCGACGGTATCGAGCTGCGCCACCGGCAACAGCCGGTCGGCGACGATCGATTCGGTGCGCTTGGAGATCGATGTCATCGCATTGAAAGCCGTGACGATCATGACCAGCATGGCGACGGCGAGCAGGGACAAGCACACGAGCAGGCGTGCTTTGATTGTCATGAAAAACGCTCCTCGGTTGCCCGCAAGGCAAATCATCCTCGGCCGGTGACCGCGGACAAGGCCGCATGGTCATCGGGAAGCGAGCTCGCCTTGGCAGGGAGTAATGACGATGATGGGGATGGAGCACGCGTTACTACGCGGCGAAACTGCCCTCATGGCACGTTCGCCCAGCGTTCACTCCGTCTTATCTAGACATAACAACCGGAGATTAAGAATGGCTAAATTTTAAGGTGTTGAACAATGCTCGCGCAACCCATGGTCATCGCAACCACAGGAGGCGGTTGGCGATGCTCAAGAAGTGTTGAAGACCACATCCTTTCGCAAATCGTTCTTCGGGTTCAAGCTGCCGCCTCTCCGAAACAGGCGAAGGAGCACGCACATGTTGAAAGCCATTTCACGCCGTGGCGTTGCAGCGGGTGTCCTGACGGCGCTTCTGGTCACCGGCGCCTATGCCCATCACGGATGGTCCTGGGCCGAGGCCGACCAAATCGAGCTCAAGGGCATCATCCGCGAAATATCGATGGCGCCGCCGCATCCGACCTTGCAGGTGGAAACGACCGCGGATGGCATGTGGCACGTCGAACTCGGCAATCCCCGGCAGACGGAGCGCTCCGGCTTTGTGGAGGGATCAGCCAAGGCCGGTGACGCCGTCGTCGTTCTCGGCAACCGCTCGCTCGACCCGAACGAAAAGCGCATGAAGGCGGTGCGCATCACGGTCTCCGGCAAGACCTATGACATCTATCCGGAACGCATCCGGGCCGGTGGATGAGTGGGGCGGAGCTTGTCGAATGGATCGCCGGCTGGCCGGTCGGCGCTGCGCTCAGGCGTTCGGCGCTTCTCTATCTCTTGGTCAATGCGGCCCACATTCTCGCGATCGGGCTGCTGATGGGCGCCATCGTGCCGTTGGATTTACGGTTGCTCGGTTTCTTCGGCAACACCTCACTTGAAGTGCTCGGACCGTTTCTGTCGCGTGCGGCGGCAGTTGGCTTAGCATTGGCGATCACCACTGGCTTATGCCTCTTCAGCGTGCGCCCGGCGGCCTATGTCACGAATGCTGCCTTTCTCGCAAAGATCGCTCTGCTGGGGATCGGTGCCGTCAACGCTGTCAGTGTGCATATGGGCGGCGCCTGGCGGGCCGCCGTAAATGGCGGCCCGGTCTCATGGCGTCTTCGCATCCCGGCAGCCGTCTCGCTGACGGTGTGGCCGGCAGCGCTCCTGGCTGGGCGCTGGATCGGCTTTCTCTGATGCTGGTTCTATCGGTCGTTGGCCGTTTTCCACGCGGGGAGGGCTGGCTCCTGCTTGAGCGCTCTGCCGCGCACGAACTGCAGCGTCGCTTCGGCCACCCGTTGCCCGAGATGCGTTGCGGTGGCGAGATCGGATTGCGGCGGCGCAAGATCGGCCCCCTGGTCGACATTCGACTGCGCCCCAGCACCCAGCCAGAAGCCTAACCGGTTGAGATCGTCAGAAGATCCTGTGGTCGAGTGGTTGGCCGGCGGCAGATCGAGGTTGATCCAGTGCATGCCGTGCTGGGCAGCAAAGAGTGCAAGTTGCATCAGCGTCGCGAGCTTGTCGCCGGAAGCGGTTCCCGAATTGGTGAAGCCAGCGGCAATCTTGTCTTTCCAGAGATAGCCTTTGGCCATCACCGCGTTCGAACTTGCCTCCTGGAAAGATTTGAACGCGGCTGATGGACCCCCGACATAGGTTGGCGTGCCGAAGATGATCGCCTCAGCCGAGAGCAGATCGTTCCACCGGTCCGGTGCTTCGTCGACGGTCAAGAGCAGGCATTGCGTGCCGTCGACCCGCTCGATTCCGGCTTTGACGGCTTCCGCCTGACGTGCGGTGTGGCCGTAGCCGCTGTGATAGATAACGGCGATGCATATGTTGCTCATGGTTTGGTCTCCATTGGTTTTGGGTGATGGATCTGCAGCGCGCGAGCGAAGACGCGCGCCGGCGGCGCGTTGCACGTTGAAGGCAACGCTGGTCAGGATCGGTTGATGGGGCGGTGGGCTCTACAGTGCCGCGCTTCTTATGAGACGCGCAAAGGTCGCTGTAGCACTTTGCCTTGCTGCAAGTTTTTGTCCTTAAATCGGCTACGATTTAAGGAAACATGCAGCAGCGACCGCGTGCGATCGTCAGGACGCAGTCACTGTCGTTCAATGAATGGCGTGACCATCGAACTGCCTCAGCGTCCCCGGGAGATGTTTGAGCTTCTCCGGATTACGCGTGACATAGATGGCGGTGATCCGGTCCTGTTCGATCTCAAGGGCGGTTGTCTGCAGGATCTCGCCGTCTTCGAGGGTGATGAAACCGGGTAGCCCGTTGATGAAGTCGTAGCGCACGAGCCGCGACATCGTCTCTGCAAAGATCAGAGCCAGCGACGCGTGGAGTTTCATGACCTTGTCGAAGCCCACGATTGGCCGTCTCGGCGCCACTGTCTTGCCGCCGCCGTCGGCATAGACGATCGCCTCCGTTGCGAGCAGCGACCGAAGCTGCTGCATGTCGCCGCTACGCGAAGCCGCGAAGAAAGCGCAGGCGATTTCGAGGCCCTGTTCCCGGGGCATGACAAAGCGGCGACGAGCGCTGCGGATATTGACGCGGGCGCGGCTGGCAAGTTGACGGCAGGTCGCCGGTTTGCGGCTGAGCGTCTCGCCGATTTCATCGAAGCTGACGCCGAAGACATCGTGCAATAGAAACGCGGCCCGTTCGAGCGGCGACAGGCGCTCCAGCGCCATCATCAGTGGCAAGGTGATGTCGTCGAGGTCGTCGTTTTCCTCGACGACCGGTTCCGGCAGCCATGGTCCGACATAGGTCTCGCGTCGGTGCCGCGCCGACTTCAACTGATCGAGGCAAAGTCGCGTCACGATGCGGCGCAGGAAGGCTGACGAATCCTTGACGGCGGTGCGGTCGGCGTCGAGCCAGCGCAGGAATGCCTCCTGGACGACATCCTCGGCTTCGCTGACCGAACCCAGCATCCGATAGGCGATGCGGATCAGTCGGGGACGCAGCGGCTCGAAGATCGTTCTGACGTCTTCGTCGGTCATCACGCCCCCCATCGCCGTTCGGGGCAATCGGCTATGGCATGGCCGGCAGGCACGAGCAGCCATGATGTCATTGCCGCTGGAGTAACGGCAAGCAGGTCCAGCCTCGGTGTCATGTTCGTCTCCTTCTTCTCGGGCACTCGAGAAGATAGGACGAGATAGCGTCGGCGAACGTGACATGCCGCAGACATTGCGGCTGTCGAATGCGAGGAAAAAGTGCCGCCTAGAGCATCCCGCTTTCAAGTGGAATCACTGAAAGCGGATAAGATGCTCTAGAATCAAAGTGCTAGAGCGCC
>NZ_JBQENZ010000001.1:0-146584 GCF_052044935.1 Ensifer sp. 22460 | reverse complement strand
ACGCACGGCGCTCTGGTGCACGCGATCCTTATCGGTCGCTGACCTCCCAGCGCGGGTTGATCCACGGCTCCTGGTTGGAGCGCGCCAGCGGCTGCTTGCCGAGAATGTGGTCGGCTGCCTTCTCGCCGGTCATGATCGACGGGCTGTTGAGGTTGCCGTAGGTCACATGCGGGAAGATCGAGCTGTCGGCGACGCGCAGGCCATCGACGCCGATGACGCGGGTTTCCGGATCGACAACCGCCATCGGATCGTCCTTGGCGCCCATCTTGCAGGTGCCGCAAGGGTGATAGGCGCTTTCCAGGTGCTCGCGCAGGAAGTCGTCGATCTGCTCGTCCGACTGCACCTTCTCGCCCGGCTGGATCTCCGGGCCGCGATAGTGATCGAAGGCCTTCTGGCCGAAGATCTCGCGGGTGAGGCGCACGCAGTGGCGGAACTTCTCCCAGTCCTCCGGGTGGCTCATATAGTTGAAGCGGATGACAGGATCGGCCATCGGATCGGAGGAGCGCAGCGTGACGTTGCCGCGGGACTTGGAAAGATTGTAGCCGACGTGCACCTGGAAGCCGTGGGTGTTGGCCGCCGCCTTGCCGTCATAGCTGATCGCCACCGGCAGGAAGTGGTACTGGATATCCGGCTGTTTGACGCCGGGTGCGGAGCGCAGGAAGGCGCAGGCCTCGAACTGGTTGGAGATGCCGAGGCCCTTCTTGAAGAACAGCCATTGCGCGCCGGCAACGCCCTGCCAGAACCAGGGCAGCCAGGAATAGAGCGAGACCGGCTTGGTCGAAATCTGCTGGAAATAGAATTCCATATGGTCCTGCAGGTTCTGGCCGACGCCGGGCCGGTCGACCTTCACCTCGATACCCATGTCCTTGAGGTGCTGTGCCGGACCAACGCCCGAGAGCATCAGCAGTTTCGGCGAATTGAACGATGACGCCGAGACGATCACCTCACGGTTCGCCTTGACGATCTCGATCTTGCCGCCGCGCTCGATCTCGACCCCGGTCGCGCGACCGTTCTCGATGACGATGCGGCGGGCGAAGCAGCGCACGAGCGAGACGTTTTGCCGTTTCATTGCCGGCTTCAGGTAGGCGTTCGCCGCCGACCAGCGCCGGCCCTGCCAGACGGTCTGCTCCATCAGCCCGAAGCCTTCCTGCTTCGAGCCGTTGTAATCGTCGGTGAGTTCGAAACCGGCCTGTTGGCCCGCTTCGATGAAGGCGTGGAACAGCGGGTTGTGGACCGGGCCGCGCTTGACGTGCAGCGGCCCGTCGGTGCCGCGCCAGCCGGCTTCCCCGCCATGCGAATTTTCCATGCGCTTGAAATAGGGGAGCACGTCCGCATAGGCCCAGCCGCGTGCGCCGAGCTCGTCCCAGCGGTTGTAGTCTTCCGCATGGCCGCGCACATAGACGAGACCGTTGATCGAGGAGGAGCCGCCGATCACCTTGCCGCGCGGCGCGGTGATGCGCCGGTTGTTAAGATTCGGTTCCGGTTCGGAGAGATAGCCCCAGTTGTAGCGCTTCATGCTCATCGGCCAGGCAAGGGCCGCCGGCATCTGGATGAAGGGGCCGATATCCGAGCCGCCATATTCCAGCACCAGCACCGTGTTCTTGCCGTCTTCGGACAAGCGGTAGGCGAGCGCCGAACCGGCGGAGCCGGAGCCGATGATGATGTAATCTGCCTGCATAAGCGTGGTCTTTCTTCTAGCGTCTCGCGTTCGACCTATCTGGCGCTTTCACCCCTCATTCCTGTGCTTGTCACAGGAATCCAGCCAAGCGACGTCTGTCGCTTGAAGACTCTTGTGCGCCACAGACGTGGCGCTGCTGGATCCCCGGAACTCGCTTCGCTCGCCCGAGGATGAGGGAGGTGGAGCCGCCTCTCGATGGAGGGGCCCCAATTCTCAATACGGCGCCTGTACCGGCCCCATGCCGACATAGACGGTCTTCAATTCGCTGTAGTGGTTGAGCGCGGCGACCGAATTCTCGCGGCCGAAGCCAGACTGCTTTGAGCCGCCGAAGGGGATCTCCACCGGGCAGAGATTGTACGTGTTGATCCACAGCGTCCCGGCTTCCAACTGATCGACCACGCGGTGCGCGCGGGTGATATCGGCGGTGAAGACGCCGGCGGAAAGGCCGAATTCGGTGGCATTGGCCCGAGCGATCACCTCGGCCTCATCGTCGAAATCGAGCACGCACATGACCGGCCCGAAGATCTCTTCGCGCGCGATCGTCATGTCGTCGGTGACGTCGGCAAAAACCGTCGGCTGGATATAGGTGCCTTCTGCGTTGACGGCATTCGGAATGCCGCCGCCGGTCAAAAGCCGCGCACCTTCGGCCTTGCCCTTTTCGATATAAGAGAAGACCTTGTCGCGCTGCGGCATCGAGACCATGGGGCCGAGCTGCGTCGCCTCGTCCATCGGGTCGCCGATGACGATCGCCTCGGTGCGGGCCTTCAGCCGCGCCAGGAACTGCTCCTTGATGCCCTTGTGCACGAAGACGCGGGTGCCGTTCGAGCAGACCTGGCCGGTCGAATAGAAGTTGCCGAGCATGGCACCGCCGATGGCGCTCTCGAGGTCGGCATCGTCGAAGACGATCAGCGGCGACTTACCGCCAAGCTCCATGGTGACGTGCTTGAGTTCGGCCGCCGCCGCACCCGCCACCTTCTTGCCCGTCGGGACCGAGCCGGTCAGCGACACCTTGGCGACATCGGGATGGTTGACGAGCAGCGGACCGGTCGTGCGGTCGCCCTGGATGACGTTGTAGAGGCCCTTCGGCAGGCCGGCCTCGACCAGGATCTCGGCGATCTTCAGCGCGCCGAGCGGCGTGTTCTCCGACGGCTTGAAGACCATGGCATTGCCGGCGGCAAGCGCTGGCGCACCCTTCCAGCAGGCGATCTGCTGCGGATAGTTCCAGGCGCCGATACCGACGCAGACGCCGAGGGCCACGCGCTTGGTATAGGCAAAATCGCCGCCGAGCGGGATGTAGTCGCCGTTGAGCGCCGTGGCGATGACGCCACCGAAGAATTCGAAACTGTCGGCACCGGACGTCGGATCGGCGACGATCGTCTCCTGGATCGGCTTGCCGGTGTCGAGTGTCTCGAGTTCGGAGAGCTCGCGGTTGCGCTCGCGCATGATCTCGGCAGCACGCTTCAGGATGCGGCCGCGGGCCGTCGGGCTCATCGCCGCCCATTCCGGCTGGGCGCGCTTGGCCGTGGCGATCGCCTTTTCGACGATGGCGGGCGTTGCCGCGTGCAAGCGCGCGATCACTTCGCCGGTTGCCGGATAGATGCTCTCGATGACGGTGCCTTCGATGTCCTCGACATATTCGCCGTCGATGAAGTGCGAGGCTTGCGGTTGGGCTTTCATCTCATTCTCCTCGCGGATAGCGTTTGGATTCCTCGAGATTGTCGAGGTTCATATGGTTGCGCATGTAGCGCTCGGATGCTTTCTGCAGCGGCTGGTGATCCCAGGGGTAGTAGGCGCCGTTCCTGAGCGCCTCGTAGACCACCCAGCGCCGCGCCTGGCTTTCGCGCACGGCCGCGTCGAAAGCCTCCATGTCCCAATGAGCAGCGCACATCTCGCGGAAGGCCTGCAGCGTTGCCGCCTGCACCGGCGTTTCCGGATGGGCCGCCAGATTCTTCAGTTCCAGCGGGTCGGCGTCGAGATCGTAGAGCTGATCCGGATCGAGCGCGCAGTGGATGTATTTCCACTTGCCCTCGCGGATGGCGACGAGCGGGGCGTAAGAAGCTTCCGCCGCATATTCCATCAGCACCGGCTCTGAGCGCTCCTCACCGTTGATCATGGGCACGAGACTGATGCCGTCGGTCCACGGCTTCACCTCGTCCATGGATATGCCGGCGAGATCGGCAAGCGTCGGCGTCACGTCGAGATTGGAGGTCGGGGCCAAGTGCAGACCCGGCGTCACACCGGGGCCTGCGACCATCAGCGGCACGCGGGCTGAACCTTCGAAGAAATTCATCTTGAACCACAGGCCGCGCTCGCCGAGCATGTCGCCGTGATCCGAGCAGAAAAGGATCAGCGTGTCGTCGAGCATGCGGGTGCGCGTCAGCGTGTCGATGAGCTCTCCGACCTTCTCGTCGAGATAGGAGATATTGGCGAAGTAGGCCTGGCGCGACCGGCGGATATTGTCTTCCGTCAGTTCGAAATTGACATAGTCGCAGGAATGCATGATGCGCTTGGAATGCGGGTCCTGCTGGTCCTCCGCCAGCATGCCGATCTCGGGCAGCAGATGCTCGCAATCCTCGTAGAGATCCCAGAATTTCTTGCGCGCCACATAGGGGTCGTGCGGGTGGGTGAAGGAGACGGTCAGGCACCAGGGACGGCGCGTCGCATCGTCGTTTTCGCGCGAAAGCTGGTAGAGTTTTTGGTTGGCGAGGAAGGCGACCTCGTCGTCATATTCCATCTGGTTGGTGATCTCGGCGACGCCGGCGCCGGTGACCGAGCCGAGATTGTGGTACCACCAGTCGATGCGCTCGCCGGGCTTGCGATAGTCTGGCGTCCAGCCGAAATCGGCCGGGTAGATGTCGGTCGTCAGCCGTTCCTCGAAGCCGTGCAGCTGGTCCGGGCCGACGAAATGCATCTTGCCCGACAGCGCCGTGTAGTAGCCGGCGCGGCGCAGGTGGTGTGCATAGGTCGGGATCGAGGACTGGTACTCGGCGGCGTTGTCGTAGACGCGGGTGCGGCTCGGCAACTGGCCGGCCATGAAGGAGGCGCGGGCAGGGGCGCAGAGCGGCGACGAGGTGTAATTGTTGCGGAACCGGGCCGAGCGGGCGGCGAGTGCCTTCAGGTGCGGTGCATGCAGGAACGCGGCCGGTCCGTCCGGAAAGAACTTTCCGTTCAGCTGGTCGACCATGATGATAAGGATGTTCGGTCTTGCGGTCATGCGGCCGTTCCCTGGTATGTGAGCCGATCGATGTGCGAGGTGACATAGTCTTCGGTGAGCGCGATCGAAGCCTCGATGCTTATCGGCGCGGAACGCAGACTCTGGCGGATATAGAGCCCGTCGATCATCGCAGCTGCGCCTTCGGCAATGCGTTCCGCGTCATCATCGGCACAAAGCGTCTTGAGGCTCGCCAGCAGATTGGACCGCAGGCGCCGGGCATAGACCACGAGCAGCCGCCGCACCTCCTCAGACCGTTGCGCCTCCGAATAGAAGGCGAGCCATGCGGCAATCGTATCTGGGGCGAACTGGCTTGCCTGGAAGGAGACGCGGATCAAGGCGCTCAGCCTTTCGCGTGGGCCTGCCACCGTGCGAAGCGCCGTCACCGTGTCGTCGCGCAACTGCCGTAGCAGGCTGCGGATCGTCTCGATCAGCAATTGTTCCTTGCTGCCGAAATAGTGGTGGGCAAGGGCAGGGGAGACGCCGGCGTGGCGGGCGATCTCGGACATGGTGACGGTCAGCGTGCCCTGGTCGCCGATCACGCGAAGTGCTGCGTCCACCAGCGCCTTGCGGCGCACTGGCTCCATTCCGACCTTTGGCATCCGTCTCTCCCTTGACGGAGGTCAGTTTATTTTTGATTGACTCATCAATCAATAAAAATCTTCGGTGTTTTCGCTTCCCTTTTTCGAAGAAATCCGGCTCAATCCTCCCGGTAGCGATCCCGCGATCTGAAGGACTGGAGGTTGAAATGACCCATGCATTCGATCACGCCGACAAGACGGCGGTTGCCCGCAAATGGGGGTGGTTCGTAGCACTCGGCGTGCTGCTCATCATGTGCGGTGGCCTTGCCTTCGGCAATCTGCTGATGGCCACGGTCGCTTCGGTCTATTATGTCGGGATCATCATGCTGGTCGGCGGGCTTTTCAATCTCGCCCACGCCTTCCAGGTCAAGGGCTGGGACAGCGTACTTTACTGGGGGCTCAGCGGCGCCTGTTATACGATCGCCGGCCTGTTTGCCTTCATCAATCCCTTGCTTGCCTCGTCCTTCCTGACCTTCGTGATGGCGATCGCCCTCATCGTCGCCGGCTGCTTCCGCATCTGGGTCGGTCTCAAGCTCAGGCCAGTACAAGGCTGGGGATGGGTGGCACTCGGCGGTCTGGTCACGCTTGCCGCCGGCCTCATCATCGCCGCCGGCTGGCCGGTCAACAGTCTCTGGATCCTCGGCCTTTTCCTCGCCGTCGACCTGGTGATGCAGGGCCTGTCGCTGATCGCCTTCGGCGTGCTGGCGAAGGGATAACCGCCCCCTTCCTGTGGGGTTCCGAGCTGGGTGCCCGGCCGTACGAAAGCGGCCGTTATCGGCGCCCGGGCAAAGCTTTCATCAAAGCTTCATAATGGGGAAAGACTTCGTTGATAGTTGGCGGCCATGCTGCCGGCGTCCGATCGTCCGTTCCCCTGTCTCTGGAGCCCGGCATGTCCGCCGCCCCCGCCGAAATCCTCTCGTTGCGCCGGTTCGGCGACGACCAGATCGTCACGCTCGCCAAGCTGGTGATCGAGAGTGCCTTCCAGCCGATCGCCGAAGCGGCGACCGGCACCGTCTTCGGTTACGAATCGCTGATGCGCGGCTTCCAGAAACTGGGCTTTGCCTCGCCGCTGGAACTGCTCGACAAGGCGGAAGAAGCCGGGCAATTGCTGGCGCTGGAGCACATGATCAACAGCCGCGCCGTCGCCGGCTTCGCGACGCTGCCCGATCATTCCGCCCGCACCCTGTTTCTGAATTTCGACTCGCGCCTCGTCGGC
Organism: Ensifer sp. 22460; assembly: GCF_052044935.1. Taxonomy (NCBI): domain Bacteria; kingdom Pseudomonadati; phylum Pseudomonadota; class Alphaproteobacteria; order Hyphomicrobiales; family Rhizobiaceae; genus Ensifer; species Ensifer sp. 22460. The sequence continues at coordinate 139,898 of NZ_JBQENZ010000001.1, read as the reverse complement.
GGCGAGGGCGACATCGTCGAGCGCCTCGTCAACCATCTGAAGCGCGCCGGTATCGCCCCTTCGTCGCTCTGCTTCGAGCTTTCCGAGCGTTTCGACAGCGGCAAGATGCCGGACTTCTCCGCGCTCGTGCGCGATCTCCGGCTCGCCGGCTTCAAGCTCGCCATTGACGATTTCGGGGCTGGCTTCAACGGGCTGAAGCTGCTCTGCGACCAGCCGGTCGATTACGTGAAGATCGACAGGCACTTCATCTCCGGCATCGAGGCTGACGCCCGCAAGCGCCACCTCGTGCGCCACACCGTCAACACCGCGCATGTGCTTGGTACGCGGGTCATCGCCGAGGGCGTCGAGACGGAGGCGGAGTTCCTCACCTGCCGCGACCTCGGCTGCGATCTCGTGCAGGGCTATTACGTCGCCCGGCCGACCACCCATCTCAGCGAGCTTCTGCCCGCCTATCCGCATCTCGATCAGAGCGTCAGCGTGAGGCGACCCTCGTCCTCGCTCGACAGTATCCTGATCCGCAAGCAGATCGAGCAACTGCCGACGGTGCGCGAAAGCGATGAACTCGATTCCGTCTTCGATCTCTTCCGGCGAAACCCGCGCCAGGGCTTCTTCCCGGTTCTGAACGCCAATGGCGAGCCGCGCGGCATTCTGCATGAGTATCACGTCAAGGAGCTGATCTATCACCCCTTCGGCCGTGATCTCCTCAAGAACCGGATCTACCAGCGGCGGATCTCGCATTTCGTCAGCCCGGCACCGATCGCCGATCTCGATACGCCCGCGGATGAAATGCTGAAGATCTTCGCCGGCATGGACGGCAGCGATTGCCTGATCCTTACGGAGAACATGCGTTACGCCGGTACGCTTTCGGCCTCGTCGCTTCTGAAGATCATCAACGAAAAGCAGCTCAAGATGGCGCAGGAGCAGAACCCGCTGACGGGCCTGCCCGGCAACCGCGCCATCCGCGACTACGTCCAGGACGCGATCCTCGACGGCGATCAGGCCCGCTACTTCTGCTATTGCGACTTCGACGACTTCAAGCCGTTCAACGACACCTACGGCTTCCAGAAGGGCGATCTCGCGATCACGCTGTTTGCCGCACTCCTGCGCCGTCACTTCATCGGTGAGGAGAAGTTCCTCGGCCATGTCGGGGGAGATGATTTCTTCGTCGGCATCAGCGGCTGTTCGGTCGAGGAGCTGGAGGCGGTGCTGAACCGCCTGCTGGACGATTTCCGCTCCGACGTGCGCCAGCTCTACTCGGCGGAGCACCAGGCCGAGGGCCGCATCAGCGGCCATGGTCGTGACGGTGCGCCGAAGGAATTCGCGCTGATGCGCTGCTCGATCGCCGTCCTTGGGCTGCCGGAGGGCTTCGTCTTCTCCGATGCCCAGGCCGTCAGCGCCCGCATTGCCGAAATCAAATCCCGCGCCAAGACCAGCGAAGCCGGTCTTGTCATGGACGCACTCGGCGGCTGATTTCCCGTCTTCGGGCTCGCTTAGGTCGCGGGTATGCGATGGGCGAGATAGTCGCGCATCTGGGAAAGCGCCGTGTCGCGCGTCAGCCCTTCCGATTGCAATCCGAGCCTAAGCCAAAGGCCGTCGATCAATGAAGTGATGCCGAGCGCCACGGTCTCGCAGTCTTCTGCCGGCAACAGGTCCACGAGCGCGGAAAGCAGGTTCGAGCGCATGCGCGCGTGGATCACCTTCTGGATGCGGGCAAGCTGCGGCTCGCGCGGAACTTCGGCACAAAGGGAAAGCCAGGCATGGCAGACCGAAGGCTGGAAGAAGCGCTCCTCGAAGTTCGCCTCAATGATCGCCTCTAGCCGCTCGCGCGGCGTGCGTGCGCGGTTCAGCCGAACGACCACCGCTTCCTTGAGCGCGGCGTTCGCCTCGCGCATGGCATGTTCGAAAAGCTCCTGTTTGTTGGCGAAATAATGCAGCACGATGCCCTTGGAGGCGCCGGCGTGTGTCGCGACCTTCTCCAGCGTCGCGCCGGCCATGCCCTCTTTCTGCAGCACCTCAAAGGCCGCGCGGCGCAGCTCGCGCCGCCTGATCTCGCTTATCCTCGTCAGTCGCATCAGCCGCCTCCAAACGATTCCCACATTGACAAACTTTCCGGAAAGATCAAATGTTGACCCATGGGACAATTATTAGTCCGAATGGACAAACTGGAGGATGCGATGCCGAAGCTGAAACTGTTGATGTCCACCATTGCCGTTGTCGCCGTCGCCTCTCCGGCCTTGGCCGGCGAGGCGCAATCCTGTCGGCAAGTCCGGCTGGCCGAGCCCGGTTGGAACGATCTGGCGTTCACCACGGGCGTCGGGCTGACAGTCCTCAAGGCATTGGGTTATGAACCCGAAAGCAAGCTGCTCGGCATTGACGTCATCTACACCAGTCTGCGCAGCGGCGATCTCGACGTCTTCCTTGGCTATTGGGACCCGGCGATGGTCTCCTATTACAAGCCCTACAAGGACGACGGTTCGGTCGAAACCGTCCGCACCAATCTGAAGGGGGCCAAGTACACGTTCGCCGTACCCGATTATGTCTGGGAGGCGGGCGTCAGGGATTTCGCGGACCTGAAGACCTTTGCCGACAAATTCGAGAAGAAGATGTACGGCATCGAGCCCGGCTCCAACCAGCTGATGCTGGATGCCGTCAAGGACCAGGGCCTCGGGCTTGATGGCTGGGAAGTGGTGGAATCAAGCGAGCAAGGCATGCTGGCGGAAGTCACGCGCCGGGTTCGCGACAAGTCCTTCATCGTCTTTCAGGGCTGGGCGCCGCATCCGATGAACACGGCCCTGTCGATCAAGTATCTGACCGGCGGCGACAAGTTCTATGGACCGGACTTTGGCGCGGCGACCGTTTCGACCCAGGTGCGCAAGGGCTACCTGCAGGAATGCCCGAATGTCGCCAGGCTCCTCAACAATCTGAGCTTCGATATCGACTTCGAGAACCGCGGCATGGGTTCCCTGATGAGCGACGGGCTGGCGCCGGAGGAGGCCGGCAAGAAGGCCATCGAGCAGGAGCCGCAGCGGCTCGACGCCTGGCTTTCCGGGGTGACGACCTTCGACGGGCAGCCGGGGCTTGCCGCGGTCAAGGCCGCGCTCGGACTGTGATCGTCATCGACCAGCAAGATTGGTCGCCGCTGAAGCGGCGGCTCGAACTGCCCGGCGGGCGCCAGTTCGCCTATGTCGATCGCGGCGAGGGGCCGGCGCTGTTGCTGCTCCACGGCTATTCCGACAATAGCCGCTCTTTCTCGCTGGTCGCGCCCCACCTCGTGGGCTATCGACTGATCATTCCGGATCTCGCCGGCCACGGCGCGTCGCAGGCGGGGCCGGGGGCAACGGTTGCCGATTTTTCGCGGGATCTCGCTTGTCTGGCCGATAGGCTGGCGCTGAGGGATATCGTCGTCATCGGCCATTCCATGGGGGCAATGACCGCCATTGCGCTTGCCGCCCTTCGCCCGGACCTGGTCCGGGCCCTCGTTCTTTTATCCGGCAGCCTGCAGCCGGGCCTCGACGCGAGGAGTCCAACGGCGCGGGCGATCCGCGCGTTGAAGGATCCGCTGGATCAGGAACACCCGTTCTTCGATGTCTGGCACGCCTGCAACCAACCAGTCGACCCGGCGTTCCTTGCGCACATGCGCAAGGAGGCCGCAGAGATACCGACGCAGACGTGGCTCGCTATCCTCGATGGCCTTGCCGCGACCGATCTTCGCGCCGCCGCGCGGCAGTTGCGTTTGCCGGTGCTGGCGATCGGCGGCAGTGAGGATCCGCTGTTCGACGCTGGGCATCGCCGGCTGCTGGCGGAAACCATCGGCTCGGCGCGCTCGATCAGCTTGGCCGGCCATGGCCACAACCCTCATTGGGAAAGCCCGGCACTGGTGGCTGGCGAGATCCTGTCCTTCCTGGCGGCCGAACCCTGATCGGCCAATACTACCGCCACCCTTTTCGCGGCACGCCGTCAGCGCTAGATGTGGCGCATCAGCAGCATGAGGTGGTGCCATGTCCCTTCCGTCAGAAATGAACTTCGTCGATCTTCCGGCCCCAGGCGGACCGGAAAACATGGTCCTGAAAAAGGGACCGTTGCCTGAGATCAAACCGGGCGACATCCTCGTTCGGGTGGAGGCGGCCGGCATCAACCGTCCCGATGTCTTGCAGCGCAAGGGCGACTATCCGCCACCGCCGGGTGCAAGTCCGATCCTCGGCCTTGAAGTGGCCGGCGAGGTGGTGGCGCTCGGCGCGGGTGCGGAAGGATTTCAAATCGGAGACAAAGTCTGCGCGCTCGCCAACGGCGGCGGCTATGCGGAATATGCGGCAGTCCCGGCAAGCCAGGCGCTGGCCTGGCCGAAGGGCTATGACGCGGTGAAGGCGGCGGCTCTGCCCGAAACCTTCTTCACCGTCTGGGCCAATGTCTTCGACATGGCCGGCTTGAAGGCGAGCGAAACGATCCTCATCCATGGCGGCTCCAGTGGCATCGGCACGACGGCGATCCAGCTTGCCAAGGCCTTCGGCGCCGAGGTCTTCGTCACCGCCGGCAGCGCCGAAAAATGCCAGGCTTGCGAGTCGCTCGGCGCCAAGCGCGCGATCAACTATCGCGAAGAGGACTTCAAAACGGTCGTTATCGAAGAGACGGATGGACGCGGCGTCGACGTCATCCTCGATATGGTCGGCGGGCGTTACTTCGACCGCAACATCGCTTCGCTGGCGAAGGACGGCCGCCTGTCGATCATCGCCTTCCTCGGCGGCGCCAAAGTCGAGGCGGCGAACATCGCGCCGATCCTGACAAAGCGTCTGCATGTGATGGGCTCGGCGCTCCGTCCCCGTACGCCGGCGGAGAAGCAGGCGATCCGCGATGGTCTGGTGGCAAAGGTCTGGCCGCTGCTCGAGGCGGGCAAGGTCTCACCGGTGATCCACTCCGTGCTGCCCTTTGCCAAGGTGGCCGACGGGCACCGCGAGATGGAGACGGGCGACCATATCGGCAAGATCATCATGTCCGTGTGACCCGAAGGTCATCATGTCCATGTGATCGGAACGAACATCATGTCCATGTGACCGGAACGATCGTAATGCTTCTGCGACGTGACGAAGCAATGCGATCTTCGACCATAGTCGCCCTTGCAATCGGTGACAGATCGCTTACCTTCAACGCATCAGCAACGAACAGAAAGGAAGGTGATCCAATGTCTAATGAGATTTCGGTCTTGGTGAAGGGCATGGGAGAGGTGAACACGTCGAGGCAGCCCTCGGCTTGATCCCCGCCTTCCTTCGGGCCTAGAGCCCGGGCCACTCACTTGGCCAGAACTCAGGGAAGGGTCGCCTCGGGCGGCCCTTTTCCATTTCTAGCGAGCTGCGCCAGCCGGTGACGCTTCCTGGATCTGCAGCCACGGGTTCGGTTCATTGTCGATGAACTCCTCCCGGATGTGCTTCAAGACTTTCCGTTGCCCGGCAAAGGGCACCATGCGGATCGCTTCGTCAAAGCTCACCCAGCGAAAGTCGCTGTGCTCGGCATTCAGCCGGACCGTGGCGTCATCAGGCGCAAAGCCGACGAAGACGGGCAACAGGCTGATCGCATTGCGATCGGCCTCATAGAACTGCTCGCAGATGTCGGCCGAATAGAAACGATCAGGTCTGAGCCCCGTTTCCTCCTCGACTTCACGCAGGCCCGCCTGCCAGGCCGTCTCGTTCGCCTCGATCGCGCCGGCGACCTGGCACCACGTTCCGGCGAGCGTGCCGGTACGGCGGAGAAGCAGAACCTCGCAGCTGTTCTCCGCGGGGCGCAGTACGACGACTGAAACGGCGAAACTTCTGATCGGAATCTCATGCATCGGGCGTCCTCCTGATTCGACGCCGGAAGATGCAATGCGGGGAGAGCGCCTTCAACCGCGAATGTTCGTCGCCTCGGTTCTGGCGTCGTTTACACCCCGAAGCGTCCGAGCGCCGGGATCTTGATGCCGGGCTTCGCGAAATCAAATCCGGCGACGAGGCCGAAAAAGTGCAGTTCGAGGCCGCTGCGAACACCAGCCGAGATACCGGCGACGCCATAGAGCGTGGCGTGCATGTCACGGCCATCGGCATCGATCTGGAACAACTTGCCCTCCGGCAGATAATCGCGGCCGACGGCGTCGGGCGGCAGCACGGCGCCGAGTTCCGGCACGGAGCGCAGCACGTGGGCGACGAAGGTGTTGGAGTTCGGGCCCGGCCAGATCCGATAGCCGCCGGGTGCGTCATAGGGATAGCTTGCGATCGCCGCTTCGATCTTCGGGATCAGCCGGCTGGCTTCGGTTCCGGTGATCGAAACAACCAATCTCGGCTCGTTCGAATACCAGCGCGCATCGGCCGGATAGGCGTTGCGGCGGATCGGCTTGCCCCAGCCGACCTTGTCGTAGCGGTTGTAGGCGAGGGCGCCCTGTTGCTTGGTCACGATCCAGGCGTGGCTGGCGACGGCGCCCTTCATGCCGCCGGTCGTTGCCGAAAAGACGTAGATCCCCGCATCGGGGCTCTCGGCTGTCTTCGGCAGGATGCCCGCCGAGGACCAGTCGGCAGAGCGCCAGCTCTGTGGCCGGTCCTGCATGTACCACCAGCCGGCCGAGGCTAGCGCCGGCAGAAGGTAGATGATGAGAAAGGCGGCGGCGAGCCTGCGGGCGAATTTCATGAAAACTCCGTTTCCTGGCTTAAGATTCCTGCTAAATGCACGGAGCAATTTCGGAAATTTGAGGGCAAGGCATGTCGAATCCCGTTCTCGTCGAAGTCACCCGCGGAAACCTCGTCGAAAGTCGCCATCGCGGACTTGTGATCGCCGTCGACGGCGATGGCCGGACCGTCTTTTCGCTCGGTGAGACTGACACCGCCGTTTTCCCTCGCTCCGCCTGCAAGGCGATGCAAGGGCTGCCCTTGATGGAAAGCGGTGCGGCCGACGCCTACGGTTTCGGCAACAGGGAACTGGCGCTTGCCTGCTCCTCCCATTCCGGCGAGCCGGAGCATGTGGAGCTTGCCGCAAAGATGCTCGCGGCGGCGGGTCTCGACGTCTCGGCGCTCGAATGCGGCGCCCATTGGTCGTCCGACCAGAAGACCTTGATCGGCCAGGCCCGCAGCCTGGAAGCGCCGACAGCGCTTCATAACAACTGCTCCGGCAAACACTCAGGCTTCATCTGCGCCTGCTGCCATTCAGGCACCAAGGTGAAGGGCTATGTCGGCTACGAGCATCCGCTGCAGCAGGAAATCCGCGGCACGATGGAAAGCCTGACCGGGGCGATCCTCGGCACGGACAATTGCGGGGTCGACGGCTGCTCGATCCCGACCTACGCCGTTCCGCTCAAGGGGTTGGCCCACGGGTTTGCCAAGATGGCGACCGGCGTCGGTCTTGGACCCGAACGCGCCCGGGCCTCCAGGCGGCTGATCGAGGCCTGCATGGTCGAGCCCTTCTACGTGGCCGGAACCAAGCGCGCCTGCACCCGGCTGATGAAAACGGCCCCCGGCCGCATCTTCGCCAAGACCGGTGCCGAAGGCGTGTTCTGTGCCGCCATCCCGGAAAAGGGCATCGCCATCGCGCTGAAATGCGAGGACGGCACGACCCGCGCCGCCGAAGCGATGGTGGCGGCAACGCTTGCGCGCTTCTTCAGGGATGAGCCGGACCTGCACGCGGCCCTGATGGCGCAGGCAAATCACTCGATGTACAACTGGAACGGCATCCATGTCGGCGACGTCAGGGTCACGGACGCTTTCGCCGCCTGAGGTTCGCGGGCGACGGTTCTCGCCTGCAGCCCTCACGGACAGCCTCGGCGCGCTGGCACCGTCAGGCGCCGATCATCACAACGCTCGCGTCGTCATAGGGCGTTAGCATCTGGCGCTCGATTTCCACCGGTACGATGAAGCCGGCGAGATCGGCGATTCCGGCCACGCGATGTGGCGAAACTGCGTCGAATTTCTCCGCTGTCGCAAGCACATAGGTGTCGGCGGCCTGGGCGAGGATCGCGCGCTTGACGGCCGCCTCCTCGAAGTCGCCGGTGGAAACTCCGTGAACCGGATGAATGGCGGTGACGCCGAGGAAGAACAGGTCGATGCGGATGCCGGCGATGGCGGTGAGCGCCGCCGCGCCCGTCGCAACCATCGAATGTTTGTAGAGCCGGCCACCGATCAGGATCACTTCGGCTTCGTGGCGTTCGAGCTCGGCGGCAATCGTCGGGCTGTGGGTGACGACGGTCAGCCGCATCTCCCGCGGCAGTGCCCGCGCGATTTCCGCGTTGCTCGTGCCGCCGTCGAGAAAGATCGTCTGGCCCGCCTCGATCATCGTCGCGGCCTTTCGCCCAAGCCGGTGTTTGACGTCGCCGGCAATCTCCTGCCGTGCGGTAAAGTTTGGTAGCGGCGGGACCAGCGGCAGCGCGCCGCCATGTACGCGCTTCAGCAAACCTTCCGCCGCCATCTCGCGGAGATCGCGCCGGATCGTGTCTTCCGAGAGGTCCAGTTCGTCCGCCAGGCGCTTGGCGACGATCTCGCCGTCGCGCGCCAACCGTGCCGAAATCAAAGCCCGTCTCTGTGTTGTCAGCATGAATACCTCCTTGACTCTTCGCGATATTGCACGAAATATCGTGAATATTCCAGAATGATCTGGATATTTCGTGCAAAAATTTGGAGAAGATCATGCTGATTTTGATCGCGGGGCCCTATCGCTCGGGAACCGGAGACGACCCGGCCAAGATGGCCGCCAACCTGAAGCGACTGGAGGAGCCGTCCTATGCGCTGTTTCGGGCCGGGCACGTGCCTGTCATCGGCGAATGGGTGGCGCTGCCCGTGTGGAATGCGGCGGGTGGCGATCGCATCGGGGACGACCTCTACGAGGAAATTTTCCATCCCGTCGCCGGCCGCTTGCTGGCACTGTGCGACGCGGTGCTGCGTCTGCCGGGCGACAGCAAGGGTGCCGACAACGACGTGCGCATCGCCCGTGAACGCGGCATTCCCGTCTACTACCGCCTGGAAGACGTGCCCGGTTGCGGCGAGGCGCTGGTTGCCTGACCGGAAACGGCCCGGCAGGGATATCTGCCGGGCCTTGGCTATGCTTCTGAACTCCACCTCAACCTCGGACCCAACCCGAGCATCGCTTCCGCGCGGCGATGAAGGGAGGCGGCCGGCTTACTCGTGCACGTGCGACTCGGCGACGAAGGTCAGCGTGGCCGTCAAACCTTTCTTGTCGGCGGCGACATTGCCTTCGAGCGGGATCGCGTGGCTGACGGCAAGAATGTTGACGCCGGCGTTGCGCAGCGTCACTTCCGCTTCGCCATTCGCGTTCGTCTTTTCGGAGACGAGATCGGGCAGCCCGGCATAGTCAAGGGTGATTTCCTTGCCTTCGAGCGGCTTGCCGTCGAGCAGGAGGCGGACACGAAATTTCTCGCCCGGCTTCAGGCCAACAGGGTTGTCGAGCGGGATGATCTGCAGCGGCTGTGCCGGGAAGGCCGGCAGTGCGCCATGCGCATGCACCAGCGCGATGCTGTATTTGACCGAATGGCTCGCCTGCTTGGCACCAGGCACCTCGTTCTTCGGCTTGTTCACCCATTTGCCGTCGGCGCCTTCGCTCCAATAGCCGTTGTCGAACTCAAGAGCGATGAGCGCCGGCTCGCCGTCGAGTTTCAGGGTGGCGTGATTGTCCGCAGGCACGACCGTGACCGGCAGCGCTTTGCCGTCTTCGCCAACGGCCGCAACCGATTTCACTTTGGCCGGATCATAGGCTTCGTCCGCGGGGCCGTGGCCGTAGATCACCGCCAGCGTTCCCCAGCGCTCGCCGATCCATGCGCCATGGGAGAAGGCGGGTGTGGCGACGGCGGCAAACAGGCCAGCAGCGATGAGGGTTGAAAAGACCGTTTTCATAAGCGACTCCAGAAAAAATGTTATAACGTAACAATTATGTTCTATTGAAATCCGTTCGGGCTTGTCAATCGGGGTGACATCCTTTCTTCTGCCGCCGATCTTTGGTTTGGTCTGGAGTTGAAACGTTAGGAAGCGCACGGTTCACCGACAGCATTCCGCTTCCGCCCGCCAGAATTGATAGGGCAGGGTCGGGTCTGTCGGCACCACGTCGTCCGATCCGTATGATCGTAGAGGAGAGTTGAAGTGTTGAAATTGTTCTATGCCCCGGGCACCTGCTCATTGGCCTCGCATATCGCGCTGGAGGAGGCGGGCGCTGACTACGAGGCACGCCGCGTCGATTTCTCGACCGCGGAACAGACCAAGCCCGACTATCTCGCGGTAAACCCGAAGGGCCGGGTGCCGGCGCTGTTGACCGACCGGGGCGTCATCACCGAAACGCCGGCGATCCTCACCTATATCGCTGAGACACATCCGGCGGCGAACCTCGCACCAAGGGGCGATGCCTTTGCTTTTGCGCAGTTGCAGTCGTTCATGAACTATCTCTGCTCGACGGTGCATGTCGCCCATGCCCATGGACGTCGCGGCGCGCGCTGGGCCGACGATCCGGCGGCGCACGAGGCAATGAAGGCCAAGGTCGCCTCCAACATGGCGGCCTGCTTCGAGCTGATCGAGAACAAGATGTTCGAAGGCCCCTTCGTCCTGGGCGAGACCTATTCGGTTGCCGATCCCTACCTTTTCACCATCGCCGGCTGGCTCGAATCGGACGGTGTGGATCCCGCGCGTTTCCCGAAAATCCTGGATCACCGCAACCGCATGACCGCGCGTCCGGCCGTTGCCCGGGTCCTGGCCACGCTCAAGGCCTGAGCCGCGCGACCATCTGGGCTACATCAGGATGTAGTCCTTGGGCTGCGGCAAGGGCGGAAGGTCTGTCTCGCCGAGCGCCTCGCGCAGGTTGATCTCGATCGTTTCGGCAAGCGCCATGATCGGCAGGTCGTTCGGCAACACGCCGAACGGCTCCTCCAGTTCGTCCCCGAGTGCATCGAGGCCGAAGAAGGTGTAGGCGACCAGCGCCGTGACGAAGGGCGTGGCCCAACCGAGCGCATCGGCAAAGCCGAAGGGCAGCAGGAAGCAGAAAAGATAGGCGGTGCGGTGCAGGAGCAGCGTGTAGCCGAAAGGCACCGGCGTGTTGCGGATGCGCTCGCAGGCGGCAAGCGTCGCCGACATCCTGCCGACCGTGCCGTCCAACTGGGCCCACTGAAAGTCGCTGATCGCGTCCGAAGCACGCAAGCCGGCGAGATCGCGGCCCATCTCACGCAAGAGGTAGTCCGGCGCGTTGCGGCTTGCCTTGTAGCCGGGAGCGAGATCGTCGGGCAGTCGCGCGAGCGCCCTGGCTGCATGATTGCCCGGTCGCAGGTGGCCAACCAGGGCGTGAGCAAAGGCGATGGCGATGTTGAGGAGCCGTTGCCGCGCCGCATTCTCCGAAGCTTTGGCGTCGACCATGACCAGTGTCTGCCGGGCAAGATCGCGCGACGTGAAGATCAGTTGTCCCCAATCCTTCCGCGCCTCCCACCAGCGGTCGTAGCAGGCGTTGTTGCGGAAACCGAGGAACACCGAGAGCGCAATGCCGAGCAAGGCGAAAGGGCCGCTGTTGACGCTTGGAACGATGCCGGGATCGGCACGGTGCGCCCAGACGACGAAGGCGGAAAGGCCGAAGACGAACAGCACCTGCGGAAAGATCCGCTGAATGACCGATCCTCTGAGGATGAAGAACAGTTTCAGAAGGCTGGGGCGGTCGCGAACGATCATGGAAGAACACCTGTGTGGCCGTCAGCTTCCACCGGTATAGGCGCGAGCTCTGAAATGGAAGGCCGCTCATTGGATGCCGCCAGCCGCCGGCGCGAGATTTTTACCGCCTATGTCGGCTCAGTCGCCGCGCGCACGTCCTTGTTGCGTAACGCCAACAGGGAGACAACGACGATGCGCAAGGTGGTTGCCGGCATGCAGATGTCCATCGACGGGATGATCGATGGACCGGATGGCTATACGGACTGGGTCGATTCCTGGTCGGACACCTTCGACCTCCTGCCTGAGATCGATGCCTGCGTCCTCGGGAGCGGCATGTATTCGGGCTATGAGCAATATTGGAGCGCGATCAAACAGAATCCGCATGCGCCGCTGGAGTTTACCGGCAAGGTGCCGACGCAGGAGGAGATCGAATATACGGATTTTGCTTTGAGCACGCCGCATTATGTTCTCTCGAAAGAGCGCTCGGAGGTGCAATGGGCCAACGCCACCATCGTTCGCGATGCTGCCGAGATCGAGCAGCTAAGGCGCCAGCCGGGTCGGACCATCTATGTCGTCGGCGGCGCTCGCACCGTGTCGAGCCTGATGGATCACGGCCTGATCGACGAATTGCGTCTCACTATCCATCCCCTGGTGGTGGGGAAGGGCAAGGCGCTGTTCGAAACCATCGCCCAGCGCCACTACGTGCAACTCGATGACGTGAAGAGGGTCGATGACGGCAAGGTTTGCCTGATCTACAAGGTCGGGAATCGAAGCTGAAAGCGGTCAGCCGGCGAGTTTCGCAGCAAGCCGCTTTGGCGCCTTCTGGCGCCAGGCTGCAACCAGTCGCCCGGTCAGGCTCTTATCGTCGATCACCGAAAGCCGAACCAGCATCGCCGGCCAGCCTTTGTAGTGATCGGTCTCGAAATAGAGTTGCGGGTCGAGTTCCAGCAGCAATTCCTTTTCCTCGAGCGCACACATGACGACAAGCGTGTCGCCGTCCTTCATGCGCACGAAGCTCTTGTCTTTCACCAGCAGTGCCGGCGTGCCGTAGGAGGTGCCGATGGTAACCTCCGGCAAGCCGGCGGCTTCCGCCAGCTTGACGACCCGTGCGAAATTGCGGTCGAGATCCTCGCTCATCCCGTCAGCATATCACAGGGTCATTGTCCGTCACCGGCCCCCGGCTTGCAGGCAGTCGCTGGCGCACTCGGCCGCGCGCGGCCAGGGCCAGCCGGGGAAGGGCAGATCACCGAGTTCGCGTTCGTCCATCCGCTCGAGATCCGGGTGCTGCAGCGGGTCACGCGCCCAGGCTAGTCGCGTATCCTGCTTCCGACTTTCAAAAGTGGCGAATGCGGTCAACATCGAGAGAAGCTTCAACATGGCGGCCCATCCTTTCGATGCTTGGATGATCTGCCTGTCTCGCTGTCTTTTCAATTGAGAATAGCACCGAACGGGTTTAGGAAAACTATATGAGAGATCTGAATTCCGTCCATTTGAACGGGCTTCGCGCCGTGGAAGCGGCCGGTCGCCTTGGTTCGTTGGCGGCTGCTGCCGAGGAGCTCGGCGTGACCTCAGGCGCCGTCAGCCAGCAGATTGCCAAGGCGGAGGCCCAGCTTGGCCGCATCCTGTTCGAGCGCACGCCGCGCGGCCTCGTCCCGACCGACTTTGGCCTGCGTTTCCTCGTCCGCCTCAGCAACGCCTTTCAGGAGCTGGCGGAGGCCGTGGCCTCGGCTCGGCGACGCGACGAGTCGGTGCTGACGATCTCGGTGGCACCGGTCTTTGCCGCCCGCTGGCTGGTCTATCGGCTGAACCGTTTCGCCGAGCGCCACCCCGACATTCGCTTGCGCATCGACGCTACGACCAAGCTCGTCAATCTCGATACATCAGATGTGGATGTCGGCATCCGTGTGGGCTCGGGCGATTGGCCTGGTGTGAAATCCGAACTGCTGTTGCAGCAGGAGGTCTTTCCCGTCTGTTCGCCGGCCATGGCGGAGAACTTGCGTGTACCTGCAGATATTCTAAAGCTCCCGGCCGTGATCGACGGTCACTCGATGTTCAGCTGGGAGGTGTGGCTTCGCGAAGTCGGCCTCTCCGGTGCCGAAATGAGCGTGCGCCACACGTTCAATGAGGCGTCGCTGGTGCTCGATGCGGCGATCTCGGGGCAGGGGGTCATGCTCGCCTGGCAGACGCTCGCCGGCTTCGCGATCACCCAAGGCAGTTTGGTCGTGCCCTTCGGTATCCGCGTGGGCACCGGCTACGGCCACTACTTCGTCAGCTCGCCATCGCGGCGGGAAAGCAAGGCCGCAGCCGCCTTCAAGCGCTGGGTTCGTGACGAGGTGGAGGAGGGCATGCGCCTGCTCGATCTCAGGGCGCCGCGCGTACGCTTCGACGCGGCGACCATGCGCTGATCACTTGAAACGAGCCCACCTCCGGACGGCTCAATCCGCCGGCTCTTTCAGCCGCTCTTCCATCATCGCCTTGAAAGCCGGGCGGGCATGGCAGCGGGCAAGCCAGGCCGAAACGCGTGGATGCTTCTCGAAGAGCTGTTTCTGGCTCATGGCGTAGCGGAAGACTTCCGCGAGGTTGAGGTCGGCTACGGTGAAGCGATCGCCAACCAGGTAGTCGCGCCCGTCGAGGTGCTCTTCCAGGCGAGTAAACACCTTGTCGAGGGACTTGGCGCAGGTAGTGATCGTTGCCCTGCCTTGGTCGGTTTCCTCAGTGCCGTAGTCGTAGGTGAGGATGATCTGCACCGCATGCGGCTCGACCTCCGTCGCCGCCCACATCGTCCAGTTGCCCATCAGTCCCTCTTCACGGATATCAGCCGGTCCCAGCGGGCCGCCGTATTTGCGCGCAAGGAAAAGATTGTTGGCAAGCGATTCCGTCAGTACGACGCCGTCGTCTTCGATCGCCGGAATCAGACCCATCGGGTTGACGGCGAGGAAGGCCGGCGACTTGGTGTTGATGGGCGCATCGGCGGCAAGCGGATCTGCAACCCGGCGCGCCTGGATGACCGGAACGGACGTGAAGGGGATTCCGAGCTCCCGCGCCATCCAGTAATTGCGCGATGCGCGCGAGCGATAGACTCCGTAGATCGTCAGCATGTCGTCCTCCCGTCGTTGCCGTGACCTTGTCTTAAGCCAAGCGTGCTGGACGGCGAAAGCCGGCGCCGCTGATACCACACATGAAATCTTTTGATAGGCCATGCGGCCCATTGCCCGCTTGCCTTTCGCGCCGTTGGTCTTTAGCTGTCGCAGTCGATTTTGGGGGCACTTTTGGCGCGACGGTTTCTAGGCGATCGGTTGACGGACATGGCGGCGCGTTTGCTCTGCGCGCTTGTCCTCGTCATCTCGGCCCTGATCCAGCAGCCGGCGGTCGCCATGCCGGTTGCGCCTGATACGACCGCCTACGCGCTTCCCGATGGAACGTTTGCCGATCTCTGCCTCACCGGCCACGACGATGCCGACGGAAAAGGTGGTACGAAAGGCCATGGATGCCAGTCCTGCTGCCTCGTCGCCTCCGCTGATCTGCCGGCGCCGTATCCGATCGCCGCACCACCGCTATCTCTCGCCTGGCATGTGTCGGTTCCTGCCAATGAACTTCTGTTTGTTCGCGGTGTGCTCCGCGGCGGCACAGGGCCTAGGGCGCCACCATCGGGTTTCTCCCTGATATCCGCTTGAGCGGCGGCTGACGGCCTCCCAGGCGTCGAAACTGCTGTTCGACGTCGCCGGCCGTGATCCGCGACCGACCCGACCATCACGAGGCGAAGCCGCGATAATGCGGATTTCCCGGAGAAACCCATGACAACCGCATCCTTTACCGGCGCCGCAGCGCAGCCGGTCGCCGCCGAGCGCGGCATTTCCCTCTATCGCGCCATCTGGCGCTGGCACTTCTTTGCCGGCCTGCTCGTCATCCCGTTCATGATCAGCCTGGCCGTCACCGGTGGCCTCTATCTCTTCAACGACGAGATCGACGATACCGTCTTCGCCTATCGCAACATCGTGCCTGCCGGGACCGAACGGCTGCCGCCTTCGGCGATCGTCGCCACCGCTGTCGAATCCGTGCCCGGCAGCGCCGCCGTCTCCTATCGCACACCCGCCGGTGCCGATCGCTCGGCGCGCGTCACGGTGGGTATCGGCAAGGCCAAAATGCTGGTCTTCGTCGATCCCTATACCGGCGCCATCCTCGATCACGTCGCGCCCACGGAAGAGTTCAATCAGGTGGTCGAGGACCTGCACAGCCTCGACTATTTCGGTAAGTCGGTCGAAACGATCATCGAGATTGTTGCGGGCTTTGCCATTCTGCTGGTCTTCACCGGCATTTATCTCTGGTGGCCGCGCCAGCAGACCGGCGGTGTGCTGACCGTGCGCGGCACGCCCGCGCGCCGCGTGTTCTGGCGTGACCTTCATGCCGTGACCGGCATCGTCGCCGGGCTGCTGATCGTCTTCCTCGCCTTCTCCGGTCTTCTGTGGTCCGGCTACTGGGGCGCCACCGTCAACGGCAAGCTGACGGCCATGGGGCTCGGCTATCCCGCGGTGCTTTGGGACCAGGTGCCAACCTCGACCAAGGTTTCGACCGATGTCCTCCCCAGGGCGAACTGGCTGATGGAGAATGCTCCGGTCCCGACGTCGAGCGGCGTCGGCGCCGAGCCGGTCGGCATAGACCGCGCGGTCGCGATCGCCGATGAGGCCGGCATGCTGCCCGGCTATGAGCTGGCGCTCCCGACCGATGAGAGCGGCGTCTACACGGCCGCGATCTTTCCGGCCGAGCTCGCACGGGAGCGCACGATCCACATCGACCAGTACTCCGGCAAACCGCTTGTCGATGTAGCCTTTGGCGATTACCCGGCGCTCGGAAAGGCGATCGAATGGAGCATCAACGTGCACAAGGGGCAGGAGTGGGGGCGCGCCAATCAGTTGTTGATGCTTGCCGCCTGCCTGTCCATCGTGCTCATCTCGCTCTCCGCCGTCGTCATGTGGTGGAAGCGTCGCCCGGCGGGGCGCGTCGGGGTGCCGCCGATGCCGCCGAAGCGCAGTGTCTATGCAGGATTGTGGATCATGGCCATTTTCTTTGGCCTCACTTTTCCGCTGACGGGGCTTGCGATCGTTATCATGGTGGTGGCCGACCAACTGCTGATGCTCGCGCCGGCGGCGCGCCGACGTCTGTCCTGAAATCGACGAAGGGGTGGCGCCGTCACCCCTTCTTTTCAGGCACGCAACTTGGAGATTGCAACCTCTGCACGATTTTTCTACAAGTTATTTAGGAAGGGCTAACTCTTGCTCGTCTAACGTGAAGTGGGGAAAGATCGACCAGCGACGCGGCTGAGCGCGTCGGGAGGCCTTGCTTGGCGAAGAACACGTCTCGCAATCCGCGATATGCCGCCTTAAATGCTGGCGGCAACGAGGATACACGTCGCCTGATCGATGCCAGCCATCGGCTGGCGGAAGAAGTTGCGCGGATCTTTCCGACCGAACCCGACATCGCCGACCGCCACTACTGGTTGGAGACGATGATCAACCATGTGCCCGACTACATCTATGCCAAGGATGTCGAAGGGCGGTTCCTCATCGCCAACCAGGTGACTGTTGCCGACAACGGCCTGGAAGGTCTCAAGGATATCGTCGGCAAGACCGACTTCGATCTCCATCCGCCGCACATGGCACAGGCGATCGCCGACATCGAGCGCCGCGTCATCGAAACCGGCGAACCGATTTTCGGCATCGAGGAACGGGCGATCGTCAGCAAGGGCCGCGACCGCTGGCTGATGACCTCCAAGGTGCCGCTGCGCAACAAGCGCGGCGAGATTGTCGGCGTCGTCGGCGTGTCGCGCGATATCTCCGACAGAAAGGCGGCCGAACGCCTGCTCGAAGGGCAGGCCCGCCTACTGGAAATGATCGCCAACAGCCGACCGCTCGACGAATTCTTCCGCGACATGATCCTGCTGATCGAGGCGCTGATGCCTGGCATCAAGGGGTCGGTGCTGTTGCTGTCGGCCGATGGCCGCCACCTGTTCCATGGCGCGGCACCAAGCCTCGACGAGAGCTATTGCGCGACGATCCATGGCGTCGAGATCGGCCCTCGCATGGGCTCCTGCGGCACGGCGGCCTGGCGCGGCGAACAGGTGATCGTCTCGGACATTCTCGCCGATCCTCTCTGGGACGATTATCGCGAGCTCGTTCGACCCTATGGTTTCCGCTCCTGCTGGTCGACTCCCATCCATTCGCGCGACCGCAAGGTGCTTGGCACATTTGCGCTCTATTCCGGCGCGGTCTGCGTTCCCAACGAAGGGCAGAAGGAGCTGATTGCGATGGCGGCGCATCTCGCCGGTATTGCAATCGAGCGCAAGCACGCGGAGGACCGTATCAGTTTCATGGCGCATCATGATGCGCTGACGGGCCTGCCCAACCGGGCGCTGTTCGAGGAGCAGGTCGCCGAGGCGCTGGAGGCCCTGCGCGGCACCGGTCAATGGGCGGTGCTCGCCTTCCTCGATCTCGATAATTTCAAGCTGGTCAACGATACGCTCGGCCATGCGGCCGGCGACGAGCTGTTGAAGGTCACCGCCTCCCGCATGCGCTCGTCGGTGCGCAAGTCGGATATGGTCGTGCGTGTCGGCGGCGACGAATTCATTCTGCTTCTGAACGGCCTTCCCTGCGAACGGGATGTCGTGCTGGCAAGGCTTGAAGATATTCGCCGCGCCATCGCGGGGCCGATGCAGATCGAGGGCCGAAGCCTGCAAGTCACCTGCAGCATGGGCGTCGCCTGCTTTCCCAATCAGGGCAAGACCGTCGGCGAGCTGCTCGCCAATGCCGACATGGCGATGTATCGGGCCAAGGAGCTCGGGCGCAACAATCTGCAGGTTTTTACCGAGGAAATGGCCGCCAAGGCGCACGAAAAGCTGCGTCAGCAGGAGGAGCTGCGCAGGGCGCTGGCACGTGAAGAATTCTTTCTGCAGTTCCAGCCGCAGATGAACCTTGCGAATGGCCGCGTTTTCGCAGCCGAAGCCTTGCTTCGTTGGCGTCATCCAGAGCGGGGCACGGTCTCGCCGGCCGAGTTCATTCCGCTTGCCGAAGAAACCGGGCTGATCGTGCCGATCGGCGACTGGGTGCTGCGCGCCGCTTGCCGCCAGGCCAAGGACTGGCAGGATGACGGCCTGCCGCCGCTGATCGTTAGCGTCAACGTTTCGGCGCGCCAGTTCCGCGAGCGCAACTGGGCAGGTCACGTGGCGGCAATTCTCGCCGAAACCGGTCTTGAGCCCTGCTGTCTCGAGCTTGAGCTGACGGAAAGCCTGATCATGCAGGACGTGCCGGGGGCGATTGCCACCATGCATGAGCTGCAGGCGATCGGCGTGCACCTGGCAATCGACGATTTCGGCACCGGCTATTCTAGCCTCAGCGCCTTGAAGCGCTTCCCGGTGCGCCGCCTTAAGATCGACCGGTCCTTCGTTGCGGATATTCCTGTCGATCTCGACGACAACGCGATCACCGCGGCGATCATCTCACTCGCCCAAAATCTTGGCCTGCGCGTCATCGCCGAAGGTGTGGAAAACCAGGCCCAGGTCGAGTTCCTGCGCCAGAGCGGCTGTGACGAGATCCAAGGCTATTTCTTCAGCCGGCCGCTCTCCGCGCCGGATTTTGAAACACTGATGCGCCAGCCACGTTTCAACGCTCACAGCGTCTGAGTTCTCTTCGTTTCACGCCAAGACGCAAGCTTCGGTCCAGCCGGAAATGCAAGCATCGCCCCATTCCGAGGGGCTGTGCGTAGTATTTCGTTAAGCAATTTCATGCAGCACTCCTCAGGCCGCACTCAAGCCCTTCAGAGTTCGATGTCCTCTTCAGTCGTCTTCTCCCGCCGTCAGTTTCTCCGCTCGTCCGGATTGGCTCTTGCCTCCGCCGGTCTTGCAGGCTGCACCTCCTCGATGAACACGGACGTCTTCCGCTATGAGACGGCGCCTGTGTTCCGCAATCCTGCGCTCGAGGGACGCTTTACCGATCCGCGCGCCGGAGGCGTTTATGAGGGGCAGGATGGCCCAGGGCCAGTTCCGACCGGCCTGCCGCCGCAGGGCCTCTATGTTTCGGACATTTATGCCTCCATGTACGACGGCGGCTATCAGGTGCCGGAGGTACCGTTCCGTCAGATCGACGCGCGCTTCTATCGTCAGGAGGTCAGCGATCCCTTTGGCGAACAGCCGGGAACGATCGTCGTCGATACCGGTGACCGCTACCTCTATCTGATCCAGCCAGGGGGCAGGGCGCTGCGTTATGGCGTTGGTCTCGGCCGTGAAGGTTTCGCCTGGTCGGGCCGCGGCGTCATCCAGTGGAAGCAGAAGTGGCCGCGCTGGACCCCGCCTGACAGCATGGTCGCCCGCCAGCCGCAGCTGAAACCCTATTCGGCCAAGAATGGCGGTATGGCGCCGGGCCTCAACAACCCGCTCGGTTCACGCGCGCTCTACATCTTCCAGAATGGTCAGGACACGCTCTACCGCGTCCACGGAACGCCGGAATGGAAGTCGATCGGCAAGGCCGTCTCGTCCGGCTGCGTTCGCATGCTCAATCAGGATGTCATGGACCTCTACGATCGCGTGCGTGGCAAGGCGCCGATCCTCGTCATCTAACAACCACGGGCGTCGTCGCTCACTGCATCCCGCCAGTCACGAGGGGCGGCCTCTGCAAATCCGGTTGCAGTCAGTCCGCGCCGTGGCCGGAATTGAGCTGCCGCGTCAACTGATGCAGCGTCTCGCGGATTTCGCCCGCTTCTTCCAGGCTGCAGCCTGAAGCCTTGCCGATATCTATGAGAATACCGAAGGCCTCGCTTTTCAAATCGCGGCCTTTCTCCGTGAGGCGAACGATTACCTGTCGCTCATCACCTGGGTCGCGCTGCCGCGCGACAAAGCCGGCTGCCTCCAGGCGTTTCAGAAGCGGCGACAGTGTTCCGGAATCGAGCCCTATCTCCTCGCCAATGCGCTTCACCGTCATTTCGTCCTGTTGCCATAGCGCAAGCAGCACGAGATATTGCGGGTAGGTGAGGCCGAAACGATCGAGCAGCGGCTTATAGGCACGATTGAAGGCATGCGCCGCCGAATAGACGGCAAAGCAGAGCTGCTTGCCGAGCGACAGCGCCTCCTCCGGAATGGTATCTATATGTGCCGCTTTGTTTGCCATGGTCGCATTCTCGCAAAAACAGGGCGAAAATGCAATTTGCGAAATTAATTTGCCCGCAATTGAATTTTGCGCTATCTAATCCTCATCCACTTGGAAACAAAGGAGACCGCCAATGCCTATTCTCTACCGCACCACTGCATCCGCAACCGGTGGCCGTGCTGGCCAGGCCAAGAGCGCCGATGGCGTTCTCGATGTCACTCTTACTGTGCCGAAGGAACTTGGCGGCGACGGCGCCCGCGGCACCAATCCTGAACAGCTCTTTGCCGCCGGCTACTCGGCCTGCTTCCTCGGCGCCCTGAAGTTCGTCGCCGGCAAGGAGAAGGTAAAGCTTCCGGAAGACACGAAAGTGACGGGAACAGTCGGCATTGGTCCGCGCGAAGATGGCACCGGCTTCGGTATCGATGCCGCGCTTGAGATTACGTCTCCGGGCGTCGACAAGGCGGTTCTCGAAGACCTCGTCCAGAAGGCGCATATCGTTTGCCCCTATAGCCACGCGACCAAGGGCAATATCGACGTCAAGCTGACGGTCGCCTGATATTTGAATTCCAGTCGGAATCCAAAAGCCCGGCGGATCGTTCCGCCGGGCTTTTGTGTTGTCAGGGATAATGATGTTCCACGCGGGCGCTGCATCAGGTGGCTGCCGACGGAGAAGGCCGTCGGCCGTGGGCTATGCCTTCTTCAAAAACTCGGTGCGCAGCACCAGGCCCTTGATCTTCTCCACCCGGCATTCGACTTCATCAGGGTTGTCGGTGAGGCGAATACCCTTGACCATCGTGCCGCGCTTCAGCGTCGTCGAGGTGCCCTTGACCTTCAGATCCTTGATCAGGGTAACGTTGTCGCCGTCCTGGAGGATGGCGCCGTTCGAATCCTTAACGTCCATGCGAATGTTCCTTTCAAAATAACGACGCGCCTCGATCGAAATCAGGGCGCGGGCAAAATATCGACCTCAAGCATTGCCGGTTGCCGCGGCTATGTTCAGCGTCGGCTGAGGCTGCCGAGGATGCCGCGCACCAGGGCGCGGCCGACCTGGGTCGCGACGGTGCGAGCGACCGATTTCATCGCGGCTTCGACGACCGTCTCGCGCTGGTAGCCGGAGCTGCGTGGCCGCGCCTGCTTGCCCGCTGGTGCCGCCGCCTCGTCGTCGCCGAAGCCGGGCAGCGTCCAGCGGCTGCCGCCGGTATTCGCTTCCGTTGTCTGCTGTTCGGCCTGTTCTTGTGCTTGCGCCTGCGCTTCGGCCGTCTTCTTGGCGCGCGCGGTCAGCATCTCATAGGCCGATTCGCGGTCGAAATCTTCGTCATAGAGACCGCGGACCGGGCTCACATCCATTACCTTTTGCCGCTCGGCCTCGGTCAGCGGACCGACGCGCGATTGCGGCGGGCGCACCAGCGTGCGCTCGACCATCGACGGCGCACCCTTGCCTTCGAGCGTCGAGACCAGCGCCTCGCCGGTGCCGAGATTGGTGATCACGGTGGCGCAGTCGAAGTCCGGGTTCGGGCGGAAGGTGTCAGCGGCGGTCTTCACCGCCTTCTGGTCGCGCGGCGTATAGGCGCGAAGCGCGTGCTGAACGCGGTTACCGAGCTGGCCGAGGATCGTTTCCGGCACGTCGAGCGGGTTTTGCGTGACGAAGTAGACGCCCACGCCCTTGGAGCGGATCAGGCGCACGACCTGTTCGACACGCTCCGTCAGCACCTTCGGCGCATCGTTGAAAAGCAGATGCGCCTCGTCGAAGAAGAACACCAGCTTCGGCTTGTCCGGGTCGCCCACCTCAGGCAGTTCCTCGAACAGTTCCGAAAGCAGCCAAAGCAGGAAGGTCGCATAGAGCCGCGGGTTCATCATCAGCTTGTCGGCCGCCAGCACCGAGATCGCGCCGCGCCCGTCATTGGTCGTGCGCATGATGTCGGTGATCTTCAGCGCCGGTTCGCCGAAGAAATGTTCGGCGCCCTGCTGTTCGAGGATCAGGAGTTCGCGTTGGATCGAACCGACCGAGGCCTTGGAGATGAAACCGAACTGATTGGAGAGCGCGCTGGCATTGTCGCCCATGTAGTTGAGCAGCGCCTGCAGATCTTTCAGGTCGAGCAGCGGCAGACCGCCCTCATCGGCGATCTTGAAGGCGATGTTGAGCACGCCTTCCTGCGCATCCGTGGCGTTCATCAGCCGCGAAAGGAGCAGGGGCCCCATTTCCGACATGGTGGTGCGGACGCGATGGCCCTTCTCGCCGTAGAGATCCCAGAAGATGACCGGGAATTCCTGGAACTCGTAAGGATTTGTCGGCAGGCCGATCTGCTCGGCGCGCTTCAGGATGAAATCCTTGGGCTCGCCGATCGCGCCGATGCCGGAGAGATCGCCCTTGACGTCGGCGCAGAAGACGGGGACTCCGGCATTGGCAAAACCTTCGGCGAGGACCTGCAGGGTGATCGTCTTGCCGGTGCCGGTGGCGCCGGTGATCAGGCCGTGGCGGTTGCCGAACTTGAGTTCCAGATACTCGCCCTTGTTGATCGAATCATCAGGCTTGCGGCTGGTGCCGATAAAGAGCTTGCCTTCTTCCAACATGTGGGCTTCATCTCCGTTTCATCAATGAAAGCGGGCGGTTCGCGGTTGATCGCAAGTGCCCGTCATCGAAATGTGCCTGGTTTTCTGTTATAGGTGCTGCGGTTGCGCCCGGCAACAAGGCTGTGCCAGCGCGCGACCGGAAAGCGGCGTTATCGACGGGCCGATAGTCACTGCTCACGGCTTGTTATTTGGTGGGCGATCATTTACCTTGACGTCAACGTCAAAATCCAAGTGAGGGAGTTTTTCCATGAATGAACTGGTCACGCGCGTCGCGGAGAATGTCGGCATCGAGCCTGCAACGGCCGAAAAGGCTGTCGGCATGATCCTCGGCTTCCTGCAGCGCGAAGCCGCTGACGGCCCGGTTGCCCAGATGATCGAAGCGATTCCGGGCGCCTCCGAGCTCATCGCCCAGTACAATGGCGAAGGCACGGGTGGCGGCGGTCTGCTCGGCGGCCTGATGTCGGCGATCGGCGGCGGCGGCGTCATGGCGCTCGGCCAGCAGCTGATGAGCCAGGGTCTCGGCATGGGCGAAATCACCTCGCTCGCCAAGGAGACCATCGCCTTTGCCAAGGAAAAGGCAGGCGATGAAGTGGTCGACGAAGTCGTCGCCTCGGTTCCGGGCCTCAGCCAGTTCGTCTGATCCGCGGACAATCCGCCGGAAATGCCGAACCCACCGGTTTGCCGCCGGTGGGTTTTTCTTTGCGATTCGCTCTTTGCATGCAGGCCATCATCGCCGTTGGGCCTTGCTTCGCAGGGCCTGCTCCAGTGTGTTTGCAAGCACGATGCAGAGAAGGGCGCCGACGCCGATGAAGGCCGCGCCCGAGGACCAGCCGTTGCGTTCGATCGCCGTTCCGACCGCGACCGGCCCGACGAGCTGCCCCAGATTGCTGCCCTGCATCAGCAGCCCCATTGCCAACGGCGCAAGCGCCGGACGCGGCGACAGGATCGGCACCGACGAGATCAGCGTGGCGGGGATCAGGCCGCCGATCGCGGAAAACAGCACGCAAAGTCCGAAGATCAGATTTCCGCCTGACTGGCTCAGGAAGATCCATAGGCCGAACACACCTGTCAGCAAGGCAGCGCTGGCGATCAACCGGCCGCGGGCAAAGCCGCGAGACAGCAGATGGCCGGCGGCAAGATTGCCGATGACGTTCACCAGTGTGATGATGGCGCTGAGGAGGCCGACGGTCCCGAGCGAGACGTGCATACGCTGGACCAACAGGATCGGCAGGAAGCTGGAAAGCGTGAAGCTCATCAGGCTGTAGAGCGAAAATAGAACGAAGAGCAGCACCGGGCCGCGGCTTGTAAGCGTTTCGGTCGCATCATCCCGGAAGCTGGCGGCGATGCTGGATGTTTCCCGAGACGGCGACACGGCCAGGAAGATGGAAACCAGGCTTGCCAGCGTGATCAGCCCGTTGCTCCGCCAGATCGCTTGCCAATCGGCAAAAAGTGGCCCGGTCAACATCGCGACCGCCATGCCCGCGGGCATGAAGCAGCTCCAGAGCGAAAAGACGAGGTCGCGGCGATCCGATGTCACCAGGCGCATCAGGATGGCCGGACCGGCGACGACGACGAGCAGGAACCCGAAGCCCTCGACGATGCGTGACAGAAGAAGCAGCGCGAAGGCGTGGCTGGCCGCTCCACCGAAGGAGCCGAGGGCCAACATGGCCATCCCGATGGCGAGCAGGCGCCGATCGCCGGCCGACGCGACGAACGCGCCCGCCGTCATGCCGCCGACGACGCCGACGATGGCGAAGACCGAGGTGATCCAGCCGAGGGCGGGGAGATCGAGCCCGAGGTCGGACTGAAGCAACGGACCGGCAATCAGCCCCTTGCCGACCTGCATGGCCGCGACCACGCCGGCGGCAACAACCGTCATCACGCCCGCCCAATCTGTTCTCTCCCGAACGAAGGTTGTGGCCGTGGCCATCAGGCAAGCTCCGCAACGCGCGCACGACCGGCGACCAGCGCCGCCGCCAGGTCTGCGACGTGGCGGCCCTGGAAGCGTGCGCCTTCCAGCTCGTTGGCGCTTGGCCGACGGTCGCCGCCGTTGCCGTCGTCGGCGAGCGTCGAGGCGCCGTAGGGCGAGCCGCCGGTGATTTCGTCCATGCGCATCTGACCCTTGAAGCTGTAGGGTAGGCCGGCAATCACCATGCCGAGATGGAGAAGCACGGTATGGGTGGCGAGGATCGTCGATTCCTGGCCGCCATGCTGGCTTCCGGTCGAGGTGAAGACGCTGCCGATGCGGCCGACCAAGGCGTCGCGCGCCCAGATACCGCCCGCCTGATCGAGGAAGTTTTTCATCTGCGCGGCCATGTTGCCGAAGCGTGTCGGCGTGCCGATGATGATCGCGTCATAGTCCGGCAGTTCCGCGACGGTCGCGACCGGCGCGTCCTGAGCGCGTTTGTAGCCCGCCTTGATGGCAACGGCTTCCGGCACGATTTCGGGCACCCGCTTGAGCACGGCGGTGGCGCCCGCGGCGCGCGCGCCCTCGGCAACCGCCCCCGCCATCGTCTCGATATGACCGTAGGATGAGTAGTAGAGCACGAGTATCCTGGCCATCGGGCCTTCCTTCCTGCTGAGCACTTGCTGTTCGGAAAAGAAGATGGATGCTTTCAATGATCTGTTGAAGTGATATAAATTTCATCAAGTTGATCTATGGAATCGATCATGCTGGATGCCCTGACACTCGATCAGATGCGGACCTTCGTGACCGTCGCCGAAAGCGGGAGTTTCCGTGCGGGTGCCGCGAAACTCTCACGCGTGCAGTCTGCGGTCAGCCACGCCATCGCCAATCTCGAGGCGGAGCTTGGCGTCGCCCTATTCGACCGTTCCGGACACAGACCGGTGTTGACACAGGAAGGGCAGGCGCTGCTTGCCAATGCCCGCGATATCCTGCTGCGGGTGGACGCTATGCGGGCCCGCGCGCGCGGGCTTGGCGAGGGCATCGAGTTGGAGCTTTCCGTGATCGTCGACACGCTCTTCCCGATCGAGACGGTCGGGTTGGCCCTGAACGAGATGCGGACGATCTACCCCAATGTTTCGATCAGGCTTGCGGTTTCACCGCTGGGCGGACCGCTGGATGGCCTCGTCGAACGCCGCTTCACCCTCGGCATCATGGTCGGAGAGGATTTCCGCGATCCGGCCATCGCCCGCCAGGCGCTTTCGACGGTTCAGATCGTTGCAGTCGTTGCCGCGCATCATCCCTTGGGGCTGAGTGCCGCCGATGGCGCACTCGAAAACGCCGCGCTTGCCGACCACCTTCAGATCGTGCAGTCCGATCCGTCGCAGCGGACAGTGGGGCGGGATTTCGGCGTGCTCTCGCCGCAGACCTGTCGCGTCAGCAGCCAGGATACGAAACATGCGATGATCCGCACCGGTCTCGGTTGGGGCCGGCTGCCGCTCTGGCAGGTGGAGCGGGATCTCGAAGAGCGCCGGCTGGTGCGCATGCCGACGACGGCCCTTGGCCGCAACAGTCAGGTCGGTGCCGAGGCCTACTTGGTGCATCGGATCGATGAGCCGCTCGGGCCGGCCGCCCGTGTTTTCGGTGAGGCGCTTGCCTTGCGCTGCGCCGAGGCCTAACGGCGCCTTGCCACTGCAAACATCAGCGTGAAGATGACGAGGACGGCGCCCACGCCGAGCGGGCCGGCGATAGGGTCGATGAAGTTCATCAGCGCGCCGGTGGCGCCCGACCCTGCAGCGCTGCCGGCGGCATAGGCGAGCGAAAAGGCGGCGCTGCCGGCCACCAGCATGCTGCCGCGATATTCTTCGCCAAGCATCGTCAGGGCGGCCGTGTAGAGCGCGAAGCTGGCAGCGCCGATGAAGGCGAATGTCAGCAGCAACGCCACGTTCGAAGACAGGAACGGCACCAGAAGGTAGCCGGTGGCGGCGACGGCGGCTGCTGAGATCGCCACGCGGCGGCGCGGCAGCCGGTCGAGAAGCACGCCGATGAAGGGCTGCGCCAGCGCGGTCGGGATCGCAAGCGCCGTCACGCTGAGCGCGGCAAAGGCCTGGCTGTGGCCCGTCTTGACGAAGTAGACCGGCATGGCCGAGATCGCCGCGATATCGGCAAAGCCGAACATCAGCACCATGAGGATCAGCATCGGTGCCTTCTTGAAGAAGGCGAAGAGGTCGCGTGTCGAGGAAGGTTCGGGGCGCGTGCGTGCGCCCATGGTCAAGAGGCCGGTGAGGAAGGCGACGAGCGCGATATAGATCGCCAGCAGCGCAAAGCCGAGGCCGCCGCTGGTGCCGAGCAACGGGATCGCCAGCGGACCGGCGGCAAAGCCGCCACACATGCCGGCGCCGTAAAGGCCGGAAACGCGACCGCGCAGCCGGTCGGGACAGGCCGTGTTCAGCCAGGCTTCGCCGAGCATGAACACCATGCTGACGAAGAAGCCGAGGGCGAAACGGGCGATAAACCAGATGGGAAGCTCTGACGTCGAGGCAAGCGTCGCGAGACAGATGGAACAGCCGCAGAGGCTGGCGATGATCAGCCGGTCGGCGGAGGCAAGCCGCGTCAACCGGCCGAGAAGCAGGGTTGCCACGCCGAGACCGGCGGCAAAGCCCATGGCATTGAGGCCGATCATGCCGGCAGTGACGCCACGGCTTTCAAGCGAAAGCGAGATTAGCGGATAGGTGAGCCCCTGTGCCACCGAGAAGGCGGTGACCCCCAGGACGACGGCGATGATCGCCGGCCAGTCGGGAGCGAAATCGCTCGTCTGCGCCTCATGCAAAGACATCGCCCCCTCCCTCTGATCGGTGCCTGCGGGCCATGTCCATATCGTATCCGCCGCCGGCTGGGAATTGGTCGGCGGCGAAATGGCGGAGCGGGATGAGGAAAAGTGTGAGCGGTTTTCCGCCCGCATCCCGCTCCACTACAAGAGAGCAGATCAGGCGGCCTTGTCCCAGACCGGAGCCAGACCCTCCGGATTGACGATGCGACCGTCGGGGCGGGCAAGCGCGTGGATCTCGGCCATCTCGCCGTCGCCGAGCGCGAAGTCGAAGATCGCGAAGTTTTCCTTCAACCGATCGATCGTCGCGGTCTTGGAAAGCGTGATCACGTCCTTCTGCTGCACCAGCCAGCGCAGCACCACCTGGGCGGCCGTCTTGCCGTGGCGTGCGCCGATCTCCTTCAGCAGCGGATCGTTCGGGACCTTGCCGTTCGCCATCGCGTAGTAGGCAGTGATCGACATGCCGTGCTTGCGCGCGATCTCGAGCACCTTGGTCTGGTCGAGATAGGGATGGTATTCGACCTGGTTGGTGGCGATCGGGGCGTCGCTGAGCTTCACCGCTTCTTCCATCTGTGCCGTGTTGAAGTTGCTGACGCCGATATGACGGACCTTGCCGGCCTTCTGTACCTCGTTGAGGGCGCCGATGCGCTCGGCCATCGGCACGTCACTGCCGCCCGGCCAGTGCAGGAGAAGCAGGTCGACATGGTCGGTCCTCAGCTTTTTCAGGCTCTCGTCGACCGAGGCGAGGAAGTCGCGATGCGCATATTTGTCGACCCAGACCTTGGTGGTGAGGAAGATGTCGGCGCGCGACACGCCGGAATTGTGGATGGCTTCGCCGACCTCGGCCTCGTTGCCGTAGATCTGGGCCGTGTCGACATGGTGGAAGCCGAGCTTGAGCGCTTCCGGCAGCACCCGCAGCACGTCGGCGCCGGGCATGCGGAAGGTACCGAAGCCGAGCGCCGGGATGTTGGCACCGTTTGAATTGACGGAATGCATGGTGGGTAACTCCTTGTACTTGACCTGCTGTACTTGGCGAGCGCCCGGCCGGATGGCCGGGCGAAAAAGGAACGATCTATAGGTGGTCCTCAGGGGCGGCGGTTCAAGCCGGTTGGTAGGCAGCGCCGGCCCGACGATCAAGAACGCCGCTCAAAAGCGTGAGCAGCAGCGCGGCGGCGACAAGCAGGGCGCCGATGACGGGCGTCATGCCGAGACCGAGCGGTGAGGCGACGATCAAGCCACCGAGCCAGGCACCGACGGCAATGCCGAGGTTGAAGGCGGCGATATTCAGCGCCGAGGCGACATCGACGGCGCCCGGCCGGTACTGCTTGGCAAGCTGCACGACATAGAGCTGCAGGCCGGGAACATTGGCGAAGGACAGGAAGCCGAGCGCGGCGAGCGTCACCAGCGTCAGGACCGGCGAGGGGGCCGTGAAGGTGAAGAGCACCAGCACGGCCGCCTGGGCCAGAAACAGGCCGATAAGCGCCTTGACCGGATCGCGGTTGGCGATCTTGCCGCCGGCAATGTTGCCGATGGCGATCGCAACGCCATAGAGCACGAGGATCAGGCTGACGGCGCCTTCCGAGAAACCGGTGATGTCCTGCAGGATCGGTGCGAGGAAGGTGAAGGCGACGAAGGTGCCGCCGTAGCCGAGCGCGGTCATGGCAAAGACGATCAGCAGTCGGCCGGACCCGAGCACGCGCACCTGGTCGATAAGCTTGGCCGGCGGGGCCTTGGAGAGCGTGTTCGGCAGCAGGGCGACGATCGCGGTGAGCGCGATGACGCCGAGACCGGTCACGGCCCAGAAGGTGGCGCGCCAGCCGAAGGTCTGGCCGATCCAGGTACCGAGCGGCACGCCGGTGACGATCGCGACGGTGAGGCCCATGAACATCATGGCGATGGCCGATGCGCGCCGGTCTTCCGGAACGAGGTCGGCAGCGATGGTCGAGCCGACCGAGAAGAACACGCCATGGGCAAAGGCGGAGATGACCCGCGCAATGAGAAGCGGTTCGTAGCTCGGCGACAGGGCGGCCGCAGCATTGCCGACGATGAACAGCGCCATCAGGCCGATCAGGAGCGGCTTGCGCTCGATCCGGCCGGTGAGCGCCGTCAGCACCGGCGCGCCGAAGGTGACGCCGAGCGCATAGACGCTGACGATCAGGCCGGCGAGCGGCAGGGTGACATTGAGGTCGGTGGCGACCGTCGGCAGCAGACCGACGATCACGAATTCCGTTGTTCCGATCGCATAGGCCGCGATCGTCAGCGCAAGGATAGCAATAGGCACGACGAGACCTTTCCCACCCGGCTGGGAGGAACCGGGCGCGTTGGTTGTTGTTGAAGTCGGGCGGAATATGAGCCTTGGCACTCATCATGATAATCAGCATAATGGTACAAAGGACTGTGAATTTGATTCAAAGGTGATGCATGGACAATCGGGCGGGTGAAATGGAGGTCTTCGTTGCCGTTTCGGAGACCCGCAGCTTTTCGGCCGCTGCGCGGCGCCTGAAGCTGTCACCATCTGCCGTCAGCAAACTGGTGACCCGTATCGAGGACCGGTTGGGCACGCGCCTGCTCGTGCGCTCGACCAGGACCCTGCAGCTGACGCCGGAGGGGGAAGTCTATCTGCAACGCGCCCAGCGGATCCTCACGGAAATCGTCGAGACCGAGCAACTGGTCGCTGCCGGCGGCCGCATGACGCCGCGCGGGCTGTTGCGGGTGAACGCCGCAGTCGGCTTTGGCGAGCGCTACATCATGCCGCTCGCGCCAGAGTTCCTCGCCCGCTATCCGGAGGTGCAGCTTGATCTGACGCTGACCGACAGCATGATCGACGTCGTCGGCGAGCGCGCCGACGTGGCAATCCGCACCGGCCCGCTGCGCGATTCATCCCTAAAGGCACGCAAGCTCATGGAAAGCCGTCCGGTCGTAATCGCATCGCCCGCCTATCTGGAAAGGCACGGGACACCGAATACGCCCGATGAACTCGACGGTCACAATTGCATTCGTTTCAATTTCCGTCGCAGCGTCGACGAATGGGCGTTCCGCATGCCGGGGCAGCCGGCTGCAGAACTGCGCTCGGTCTTCGGCAACATGCAGGTCTCGAGCGGTTCGATCGTCCGCCAGCTTTGCCTTGCCGGCATTGGCGTTGGCCGCATCGGCCGTTTCCACGTCGAGCCGGACTTCGAAGCCGGAACGCTCGTGCCGCTGCTCGAAGATTATCAGTCGGGCGAGATCGAGACGGTCTACGCCGTCTATGCCGGACACGAGCATCTCGCCGCCCGTATCCGTGCCTTCATCGATTTCCTGGTCGACCGCATGTAGCGTCGCCCGGCGCTACGCCTTCACCGCGACGATGAAAAATCTCGGGAAGCGCAGAAGGACCTTGCCGTCGCTCATGGCCGGATAGGCAGCGCGGATCCGGTCCGTGTAGTCGGCAGCAAAGGCGTCGCGTTTATCTTCCGGCAACGCATCAAGATAGGGTCTGAGGCCGGTCCCCTTCACCCATTCGACGATCGCTTCGGCATTGGCGAGCCGGTGGTAGTAGATCGTGTGCCAGACCTCGATGCTGGCGGCCTGTGGCGCCAGGCATTCGACATAGGTTGCCGGTCCCGGCATGGGATTGCGGCGGACGGTCTTGCCGGCAAAGGCGTCAGTGAAAGCCGGGCTGCGAGTTGTCTCCTCCATCAGCAAATGGCTCGGCTCCCCGAGATTGTCCGGCATCTGGACCGCAAGCGTGCCGCCTGATGCGAGCGCTCCCATCAGTCTTTCGAAGATCGTGAGGTGGTTCGGCAGCCATTGAAAGACAGCGTTGCCGTAAAACAGCGAAGCGCCGGCAGGGGGGACCCAGTTTGCGAGATCCGCCTTTTCGAAGGTGATGCCCGGCAGCCGCTTCGCCGCCGCAACGAGCATGTTCTCGTCGCTGTCGAGGCCTGAAAGTGTGGCCTCGGGAAACCGGTCGCGGATGAGCTCGGTGGAGTTGCCCGGGCCGCAACCGAGGTCGAAGGCGATGCCTTCGGGCAGCTCGGGCACTTGGGCGAGGAGATCTCTGGCTGGGCGCGTGCGTTCGTCTTCGAACTTCAGATACTGCGCAGGCGACCAGACCATGGGGAGATCCTTCAGATACCGAATTGCAGACTTTCGAGGGAGGGCAAGATCAGCGCCGGCCCGTGATCACGATATTCGTCCGGCATGTCCGCCCGGTTGATCCATACGGTGCGGAACCCGAATTTCGTCGCCCCGGCGATATCCCAGCGGTTCGACGACTGGAAGGAAACGGCATGCGGGTAAAGCCGGTAGCCGGTTGTGACGATGTCGTAGACGGCAGGCGCGGTCTTGAAGGCCTTCACCGCGTCGACGGAAAACACGTCGTCGATGACGATGTCGAGTGCGGCGTTGCGGACCGCAGAGGCGAGCATGGCCGGTGAACCGTTGGAGAGGATTGCGATGCGGGCGCCGCGCTCCTTCAGCCCCTTCAGAACCGCCGGCACTTCCGGATAGCAGTCGAGCGTCCAATAGGCGTCGAGCAATCGCTTGCGAAGTTTCGGGTCGGCGGAGGGAAACCGTGCGAAGGCGTAGTCGAGCGACTGTTCGGTCAGTTGCCAGAAATCCTGATAGCTGCCCATCAGCGAGCGCACCCAGGAATATTCGAGTTGCTTGGCCCGCCAGAGTTCGGAAAAAGCCTGCCCATCCGGGCCGATCTCCTGCGCGTGGCGCCTGACAGCCGCATGCACGTCGAAGAGCGTGCCGTAGGCGTCAAACACATAGGCCGCGTGGGACATCTTTTCCTCCCGTCTTTTGTCTTCGGTGCTGGCGGGGCAAGGTCGAATCTTCCCGTCAAAGCCCGTCCGAAAACAAAGGCTTACAGCATCATGCCTGATCAGGCAGCGAGCTGTCACTGTTCTTTCGTGGGATCATGTCAGATCTTTGTGCGATGCACAACGGCTGGCGGCAAAGCTGCAGATTTCTACAGCGCCGCGCGTCTTATCAGACGCGCAAAGGTCGCTGTAGCACTTTGATTTTCTGCATGTCTTTGTCCTTAATCGAAGTCGATTTAAGGAGACATGCAGTAGCTTCAGCTTTTGGCTGGTTTCCAGACTTTCGCCGGGAAGCGCAGTGCCTGCTTGGCGAGCTTGCCCTTGAGCCCGAGCGCCGTGTCGCAAAGGTTGACGACATGCCTGTTCGGCTTGGCCTCCGGGCGCAGCGCATGGAGTGCGGCGGCGGCGTCCTCCGGTGGCATGTAGCGCGCCAGAATGCCGAGGGTGAGCGCGGTCGCGCGCCCAATGCCCCGAAGGCAATGGACGAGCAGATGGGCGTCTTCGGGCAGGTGGTCGACAAAGGCGAAGGTGGCTTCGATGGCTTGCGGGCGCGCCGCATCCGGCTCGTCCGGATCGGTGGTGTCGCCGAAAAAGAGTTCCAGATGCTTTTCCGGCGGCAGCTCGATCATCGAGAGCAGTCGGCTGCCGGGAGCGCGGATCGAGATCAGGTGCGTTGGCGCCCAGAGCGCGCGATTGTGTCGCGCTTCGGTCTGTGAGCTGACGATTGCCCGGATCGGCCATCCGGCCGGATGCGCCGGATTGGTCTTGAGGATGGGATGATAGAGTTCATCCGTGGTGACGGCTGCCGCAAGCGCCATGGCAGGACCTCGCTCGTGATTCTTCTTTGCAGATTTTGCCCTGAAACCCGGCCGGGCTTAAGGGCAAAATCTTGGGAGGGGTGAAAAGCTGCCGTTGGAGCTGAGGCTCACCCCGAATGGATATAGCGCCGCGACCAGCGAGACGGCACGAGAACAGTGGCAAGCGCAAGCCCAGCGGCGAGCGCAAAGGACGCCCAGAGCGAGGCCGCGCCGAAGTGGCGCTGCAAGAGAGCGCCGGCGACCGCGCCGGAGAACATGCCGAGCCAGGGCACGATCTGCACCACCCACTGACGGTTCTTGTTGCCGAGCAGCCAGCGGCCGAGACCGCGCCCAAAACGGGAAAGTGCCCCCGTCACGTACGTAAGCCCGATCGGCAACCCCTCGATATGTTCGACCGCCGCATTGACCAGGCCCATGGCGAGCACGACGCCGTAGAAATAGCAGGGCCGCGGCATAAAGGCCCCGAAACCGGCGCAGAGCATCAGCACGAGGCTGACCGTCGAGAGCACGCCGACGACGCCGAGGCGCGCGGCCACGATCACGCCAAGTGCGTTGCCGATGATGAACGCCCCGAGCGCGCCGACGAGCAGCAAGGCGCCGATAAAATCGCCATCGCCGAGGGCGATCGCTGCCCGGGTCGTGTTGCCGCTCATGAAGGAGACGAAGTCGCCAATGCTCAAGAGCCCGATCGCGTCGGTCATGCCGGCGAGGAAAGAGATCGTCGCGGCAATGGCAAGCGCCGTGCCGGTGCGCTGACGTTTGATCAACCTTCGCCGTCTCCCAATGGTCATCTGCCTTGCCCCCGATCCGGAACAAGGTTTAGCGCATTGAGGCCGTGAGTCGGAATGGGCATTGCCGGCACCCTCTCGTAGACGGCGCTTTTCCGGCCGCCCATGGCGCTATCAGAACCGCGTGATGACGCTGATGCCGAGGTCGGTTGCGCGGTCCATGGCGGTCAGCGCAGGGATCGCCTCTGAAAGCGAGATCTCCCGGCCGATCAATTGTTGCGGCCTCAGCTTGCCGTCGGCGATCATCGTCAGCATGGCGTCGTAGCGCCAGGCCTGCATGCCGTGGCTGCCGTAGATCTCGAGCTCATGGCCGATCACCTGCGCCATCGGGATCTGCGGCGTCGCCTGGTCGCCGAGCATCAACCCGACCTGCACGTGGCGGCCACGCCGGCGCAGGTTCTTGATCGAGTTGAAGCAGGTGACCGGGTTGCCGAGCGCGTCGATCGAGACGTGCGCGCCGCCGCCGGTGATGTCTTTCACCGCCGCAGCCACATCCTGCACTTCTCGGCCGTTGATCGTCGCGACCGCGCCGAGCGTCTTCGCGAAGGCGAGCTTGTCCTCGGCAATGTCGATCGCGATCGGCTGGGCGCCGAGCGCGGCTGCGATCATGATCGCCGACAGGCCCACACCGCCACAGCCGTGTACAGCGACCCATTCGCCGCCCTTCACCTTCGCCTGGTCGGCGATGGCGCGAAACGAGGTGGCAAAGCGGCAACCGAGGCTCGCGGCCGTGGTGAAGTCCATGCTTTCGGGCAGATGCACGAGGTTCTGGTCGGCAAAGTCGAGCGCGACATATTCGGCAAAAGAACCCCAATGGGTAAAGCCCGGCTGGAACTGTGCCTCACAGACCTGCTGGTTGCCGGAGCGGCATTCGCCGCAGCGGCCGCAGCCGGAAACGAAGGGCACGGTGACCCGGTCGCCGACCTTGTATCGCATCACGCCGCGGCCGGCGGCGGTGACAACCCCCGCCAGCTCGTGGCCCGGTACGTGGGGCAACCGGATATCGGCGTCATGGCCCATCCAACCGTGCCAGTCGGACCGGCAAAGTCCCGTGGCCTCGACCTTGATGACGACGCCGTTTTCGGTCGGGGTCGGATCGGGAAGGGTCCGGATTTCGGGCGTCTTCTCGAACGCGTCGTAATACATGGCTTTCATCGGGGCGCTCCTTGCAACGCGGGTGCGGCGCGGCCGTCGATGTGTCGCGCCATCAGAATTTCGTCGACCTCTACGTCTCCGTCGAGCATGCCGCCGGGGACACGGCCGATTTCGTGAAAACCCTCGCGCGCGTAGAAGCGGATGGCCGTCGGGTTGTCGGCGCGTACGACCAGTTCCAGCAGGCGGATGCCGGACGCGCGGGCATGGTCGGTCAGATGGGTGAGAAGGTGCCGCGCCACGCCGGATCCGCGGGCTTCGTCGCGCACATAAACCATGATGATCGTGGCGCGGTGCGCCAGCCGGCTCGCGCGTTCGCGC
The DNA here is from genome assembly GCF_052044935.1 of Ensifer sp. 22460. Lineage (NCBI taxonomy): Bacteria > Pseudomonadati > Pseudomonadota > Alphaproteobacteria > Hyphomicrobiales > Rhizobiaceae > Ensifer > Ensifer sp. 22460. The sequence continues at coordinate 103,940 of NZ_JBQENZ010000001.1, read as the reverse complement.
ATCAGCCCCATGATGCCGACAGGCTGGTCCCCGTCGAGAGCGGCAAAGACGGCGTTGGTCGTCAGCCGCGCCCGCCATTCCTCCGTCGAAAGGCGCTCCCAGTCTGCCGTAGTCGAGGCGAATGCTTGTGGCTCGCGGTTGAGCGCTTCCAGCCGTATGCGGCGGAAGATATCCACGTCGTCCTCGTCCAGATGCTTGATGCGCACGGCTTTCCCTTTCCTTTGCGCATGAGACTAAGCGAGAGGCCGTCCGGGTACCAGAATGGCCGCCATGACATTTTTTGATATACCCATTCACCACGATGCTGTTTTTTCGGGTTATGCCGAACAAGCAGAACAAAAAACCTGAAGGAGACGCCGATGGCCGTCGATACATCCCCCCGCTCAGTGACCTGGACCTATGTCGATGGCGAATGGCTCTCGGGCAACCCGCCGCTGATCGGCCCGACCTCGCACGCGATGTGGCTGGGTTCGACGGTGTTTGACGGCGCCCGCGTCTTCGACGGCGTTGCGCCCGACCTTGATCTGCATTGCCAGCGCGTCAACCGCTCGGCGACGGCGCTTGGTCTGAAGCCGACGATGGCAGCGGAAGAGATCGAAGCGCTGACCTGGGAGGGTGCCAAGAAGTTCGACGGCAAGACAGCGCTCTATGTGAAGCCGATGTATTGGGCCGAGCACGGCGCTGCCGGGGTCGTCGCCATCGACCCGGAATCGACCCGTTTCGCGCTCTGCCTGTTCGAGGCGCCGATGGGCAACGGCCATGGCGGCTCGTCGCTGACGCTCTCGCCCTTCCGCCGACCGACGCTGGAATCGATGCCGACCGATGCCAAGGCCGGCTGCCTCTATCCAAACAATGCGCGCGTCCTGACCGAAGCCCGCTCGCGGGGCTTCGACAATGCGCTGGTGCGCGACATGCTCGGCAACATCGCCGAGACCGGCTCTTCCAACGTCTTCCTGGTCAAGGACGGCGTCGTCTATACGCCGGCCGCCAACCGCACCTTCCTCGCCGGCATCACCCGCTTCCGCGTGATGACGCTGCTGCGTGAAGCCGGTTTCGAAGTGGTCGAGGCGACACTGACCATGGCCGACTTCGAAACGGCCGACGAGATCTTCACCACAGGCAACTATTCCAAGGTGCTGCCGGTCACGCGCCTCGAAAGCCGAGACCTGCAGGCCGGCCCGGTCGCCGCCAAGGCGCGCGATCTCTACATGGATTGGGCGCACGCAGCACGCGACGTCTGACGCACGCTCACATGCAATGCCCCGGCGCTCGGCGCTGGGGCAAAATGGCTGTCGGTTCGGGCACTCAGTACGAGCGGGGAGCGCGCGCCCTGACCAAGGCGCGCTTGTGGATCAGGTAGGCCTGGACTGACAGGCCTGCCAGGAAGATGACCAGCCAGGCGAGCAGCGTGGTCTGCACGATCGGCGATTCCGGCCCGCTGGCAAGCGGTTGCGAGGCGGGCAGGCGCTTCAGAGTCTCGGCGATTGCCGGCACGATCAGCAGGAAATAGCTGAAGGAGAAGCCCAACGTCGTCAGGTAGGGTTTCAGGTGGCCAACGAAGGCCAACCGTTCGATCGCCAAGCTGCCGGCGATGACCGCCAGCGTCACGATGCCAAGCGCATGACCCTCGTTGAAGCCGCCGGTGCTTGAAAGCCCGGCAGCGGTCAGGACCGCCAGGACGAGTGTGGCGAGGTAGATCTTGCCGGATCGGGTGGCGGGCACGATCGCGCCGTAACGGGCAAAGCCGTAGAGGCCGGCAACGACGGGCGCGAGACTGATTGCGGTATGAATGATGCCGAGCGTGGAAAGCGGATTTGCCATGAGCTTGCTCCTTCGGATTTCGACCGACTAGTTGGTCGGCAACTTGGCGAAAAGGAGACGCGATGGATTTAGCTGCCCATCGCGTCCGTTGGTTTTGATCTTTAGCCCGGGTCTGCACAGTCCACCGTTCCCGCGGGAACAGCGCCCTGCACATGCTCGTTCCATCGCCGGCGCTTTCGGGTCGGCGATCAAGCTTCGACTGTCGGCTTGAGCCGGTCCAATGCGGGCCGGGCGATCGCGGAGAAAACGGCCGGATCGGAACCGGCGACGCGCGCGGCAAGCATCGCACCATGGACCGTGGCCATCAGGGTCTCGGCCTCTGCCTTCGGCCCTCGCACCGCCTTCAGATGGCCGCTGACCACGCCGTCCTCGATCACTGCGCCGAGCCAGCCTGAAAGGTCGGCAAAATGACCGCGTACCTGCTGAACGACAGCGTCCGGCAGCGAGGGTAACTCCGAGGCGAGCAGGGCGCCTATGCAGAAGGGCAAATCCTGCCTGGCGATACAGTCTTCCCAGTAGCCGACATAGGCTTCAAGCCGCGCGACCGGATCGCTGACGGCGGCAAACAATCCCTCGACGTGGCGCCGATTGCTCTTGCGGTAGCGAGCAAGCACCATAGCTGCAAGGTCAGCCTTGGTCGGGAAGTGATGGTGGATGGTCGCCTTGCCGACGCCCAGTTCGCCCGAGATGTCGGCATAGCTGAACGCATTGTAGCCCCGCGACACCACGAGGTGTTCGGCTGAGTCCAGGATCCTCTCATAGGTATCGCTCACCATGACCAAGACTTATCAACGGGTCGGTTGAAGCTCAAGCGACGAGCGGCCGTCGATTCGCAGCTCATTGTGGCGGGCGGCAGCTGGCTGCAAACGGCAGGCAGTTCGTGGTCCAGGTCGGCTCGCGGCTATTTCTTCTTTGTCGGCACGCCCACCTTCACCGCGTCGGGCGTAAGCTCGCCGCCGAGTTCGACCGTCTTCTTTTTCTTGTCGAAGACGCAGATCTGCGTGACCGCGGCCTTGGAGCCCTTTGGCGTACCGATCACCAGCGCCAGACCGAAGCTCTCGGAGCCGAAGGGATCGACGACGGCGCTGGCCTTTTGCAGGGAGGTGGCGGCCGCCAGGCACTTCTTCGAAACCTCTGCCCGGAACGTCTCCCACGCATCGCCGGAAGAGGCCGCGGCACCGGATGCGGTGAAGGCCGCAGCAGTGGAGAGAACGAGAGCGGGGAGCAAGCGCTGTGGCATGGGTGATCCTTAGTGCATGATTGCAAGAGTGGCGAGGCTGCAGGCAAACCGTGGCGTCAATGTGCTCGAAAGTGTCATGCTTTCAAAATGATGTTGAAAGTATATTCCGTGGGTTGAGGAAAAATTGGCATTGCATCGGTTGCCTCCATGGGGGCCGGTGCCTATGTTCCCGCTCACAGATTTACCTGACGAAATCCCATGCCAAGAGGAGATGCCCACATGGCTTTCGAATTGCCGAACCTTCCCTACGATTACGATGCGCTGGCGCCCTACATGTCGCGCGAGACGCTCGAATACCACCACGACAAGCATCACCTCGCTTACGTGACCAACGGCAACAAGCTTGCTGAAGAAGCCGGCCTTGCCGACCTGTCGCTCGAGGAAGTCGTCAAGAAGTCCTATGGCACCAACCAGCCGCTGTTCAACAATGCCGGCCAGCACTACAACCACATCCACTTCTGGAAGTGGATGAAGAAGGGCGGCGGCGGCACCAGCCTGCCGGCCAAGCTCGACGCGGCCATCAAGTCCGATCTCGGCGGCTACGACAAGTTCCGCGCCGACTTCATCGCTGCCGGCACCGGCCAGTTCGGTTCGGGCTGGGCCTGGCTCTCGGTCAAGAACGGCAAGCTTGAGATCTCCAAGACCCCGAACGGCGAAAACCCGCTCGTTCACGGTGCTTCGCCGATCCTCGGCGTCGATGTCTGGGAACACTCCTATTATATCGACTACCGCAACGCCCGTCCGAAGTATCTCGAAGCCTTCGTCGACAGCCTGATCAATTGGGACTACGTGCTCGAAATGTACGAAGCCGCGGCCAAGTAAGTCGCTCGTTTTCCGTGCATGACGTTTGGACCCGGCGCTTGCGCCGGGTCTTTTCATTTGGGCTGCGCTCCGGCAATAGATGCGTCAGGCCGCGGTCGGTGGCGTTTTCCAGCCGCTGACCCAGAGTTCCCTCAGGCGGTTGCCTTCGCCCGGAAAATATGCGCCCGCCGCCTCGCAATGTTCGACGCGGTCGGCGCGGAAATTGCGGATAGCCTGCCGCAATTCGCACCAGGCAACGATGTTGGCAGTTTCGGAATAGTAGATCAGCGCCACCGGCCGGATCATCCGCTCCGTCGCGCGGCCGAGTTCGTCGCGATAGTTGAGTTCGAGCTTCTGCTCGTCGCGGATCGCCCGGCGCACCAAAGCGAGATCGATGCCGGCGGGCGAAGGGGCGATCGTTCCCCAGGCATGCAGCGCCTGGGAACGGAAGGCGAGCCGGAGCGGCTCGGGCACCGCGGCTGTGATCTTCTTGTTGACGCGGCCGGCTGCCGCCTTCAGTTCTTCGTCGCCGGTCCGCGACAGCAGCGCCAGCGCCACGGCGATCGCTTCCGTTTCTTCGATCGAGAACATCAGCGGCGGCAGGTCGAAACCGGGCCTGAGGATATAGCCGATGCCGCGGCCGCCCTCGATCGGCACCCGCATCGCCTGAAGTGCTGCGATATCGCGGTAGATCGAGCGCACCGTCACCTCCAGCGTCTCGGCCATCGCCGCGCCGGTCACGGGCTTTCGCGCAAGCCTGAGGATCTGGATGATCTCGAAAAGCCGTGCCGCCTTGCGCATCGAAAACCGCTCCCGTCGTCAACGCTCCTGACAATACCTTGTCAGTTGCCCGGATTTATACCATCAGCCAACGAATTGAAAAAACAGCAATTCGTATAGAGAAATGAAAAATCAGGCGACGGACAACTGACATGACCTACACGGAAAATCTCTGGCTCTTCTTCACCTTGCTGTTCGGCATCATCATCGTGCCGGGCATGGACATGGTCTTCGTTCTGGCGAACTCGCTGACCGGCGGCCGGGCCTCCGGCCTGTCGGCGACGGCCGGCATCATGGCGGGCGGCGTGCTGCACACGCTCTATGCGGCGCTCGGGGTCAGCGTCATCCTGCATCTGGTGCCTGGTCTCTTCAACGTGCTGCTCGTCGCCGGTGCTGCCTATATCGCCTGGATCGGCTTTTCGCTCGTCAGGAGTTCGATCACCATCGGCGGCATCGAAGGCTCGGGGAAGCTCTCGCGCTGGGCGAGTTTCCGGCAGGGTGCGCTGACGAGCCTGATGAACCCCAAGGCCTATCTCTTCATGCTGGCGGTCTATCCGCAGTTCCTCAAACCCCAGTTTGGGCCGATCTGGTCGCAGGCTCTGGTCATGGCCGCAATGATCGCGACAACGCAGCTCGCGATCTATGGCGGCCTGGCGCTTGCCGCCGGCCGCGGTCGTGATTTCCTGGTTGGCAGCCCCGGCGCAACGATGTGGATCGGCCGCGCCGCCGGCGTGGTGCTCATTCTGGTCGCGGCGTTCACCATCTGGCAGGGCTGGGCGAACTGATGTCCATCGTGGCCGCGAGTGAAGTATAAACATGATTATAAATGTCATATTTATACTTCTGACCGGTCGAAATCCCGGAAATACGAGGCGATCATTGGAAATTCTGCTGTCGTAACAAGCACATCAAAAAAATGTTACTTCCGCAGAATAATCAAGATGACATCATGCCGGCGCATTGGACATGAAGGCTTGCCAGGCAGATTCGCCAAACAGATTTGATTGACCGGGAGAACCTGATGAAAATACGCGCACTGATGTTGGCTGCCGCTCTTGCGGGCCTGGGGGTTACTGCCGTCACGGCAGCCGACGAGCCGCAGGTGGTTCGTCAGCAGCTGATGAAAAAGGTGGGTGCGGCGACCGGCGCGCTTGCCGGCATCGCCAAAGGTGAGAAACCCTATGACGCCGAGGTCGTCAAAGCGTCGCTGACGACGATCAGCGAAACGATAAAGACCTTCCCTGACCATTTCCCGGCCGGTTCGGAGACGGGGCATGAGACCGAGGCGAGCCCGAAGATCTGGGTAAACATGGATGACTTCAAGGCCAAGGCCGCCAAGCTCGGCACGGATACCGCGACGGTTCTGGCACAGCTCCCGGCTGACCAGGCCGGAGTCGGCGCGGCCCTTGGCGGCATCGGCAAGGACTGCGGCAGCTGTCATGAGAGCTATCGCCTGAAGAAGGATTAAGGGGCGGCGACGTCGCATCATGTTGACTAGGGAGGCACGCGACTTCGAGCCGCGTGCCTCTATCTGCATTTAGAGCCGGCCCGCCTGCGGCTAGGCATGAGGGGTGACAATGGGGCGTCGCACGAGAAAGCTGATTTCGGGTCTTGTGGTGCTGGGCGTCGTGGGTGGAGCAGCCTTCTGGTGGCTGACGAAGCCGGCGCCGTGGAGTGCGTCTCATTGGGAGGGGCTCGGGGAACCGGATCTTGCCAACGGCGAACAGGTTTTCTGGGCCGGCGGCTGCGTGAGCTGTCACGCCAAGCGGGGCGCCGAAGGTGACGCTCGTCTCGTTCTTTCCGGCGGCGCCCCGTTGAAGAGCCCGTTCGGAACCTTCCATGCGCCGAACATCTCGCCTGACGAGACCGCCGGCATCGGCGGGTGGACGCTTGCGGACTTCGGCAATGCGATGACCCGCGGCGTGGGACGCAACGGCGAGCATCTCTATCCGTCCTTCCCCTATGGCTCCTATACGCGCATGACGACCAAGGACGTCAACGATCTCTGGGGTTTCATGAAGACCCTGCCGAAGAGCGCGGACGTGGCGCCGCCGCACGAACTGCCGTTCCCCTACAACATGCGGGTGGCATTGGGCGGCTGGAAGCTGCTGTTCCTGACAGACAAGCCACGTGTCGCGGTGGACGCCAACGATCCAAAGCTTGCCCGCGGCCAGTATCTCGTCGAGGGGCCGGGCCATTGCGGCGAGTGCCATACGCCCCGTAATGCGATTGGCGGTTTCGAGCCCAATCAGTGGCTGGCCGGCGCGCCGAATCCGGAGGGCCAGGGCCGCATCCCCGACATCACGCCCGGTTCCAAGAGCATCGGCGGCTGGAGTGCATCGGATATCGCCTCCTATCTGGAAACCGGCTTCACGCCGGAATTCGATTCCGTCGGCGGCTCGATGGTCGAGGTGCAGAAGAACATGGCGAAACTGACGCCGGCCGACCGGGAGGCGATTGCCGCCTATCTCAAGGCGGTCCCGGCGCTCTGACCCTTGATCTTCGCGTAGAGGCGCGCTCAATTCCTTCTGCATGCTTTCCCCGATCGTCACCGGTTGAGGGGAAAACATGCAGGCATTCAAAGTGCTGCAGCGACCGTTGTGCGTCGAGAGGCGCGCGCGTTGCTGCAGGACAACGAGGAGGAGACTGAATGCGCCCACACGAAACCGTGCCCTATGACCAGTGGATCGAGCGCAGCCCCGAGGAGATGGCGACGCGTGCCGCTGACTTCTACGACGAGATCAACCGTCGGCGCACCACACGCTATTTCAGCGATCGCGCCGTGCCGCGGGAGGTGATCGAAACCTGTCTGAAGGCGGCCGGCACGGCGCCGAGTGGTGCCAATCATCAGCCCTGGCATTTCACGGTCATCGAGAGCGCCGCGATCAAGGCCGAGGTGCGCCGCGCGGCGGAAGAGGAAGAGCGCATCTTTTATCGGGATAAGGCACCGCAGGAATGGCTCGACGCATTGGCGCCACTGGGCACGGACGAGGACAAACCTTTTCTTGAGACCGCTCCCTACCTGATCGTCATATTCTCGCAGAAGCGCGGCGGCCCCAATCCGGGCGACCTGAAGAAGAACTACTACATCAACGAAAGTGTCGGCATCGCCACGGGTATCCTGATCACGGCGCTGCATCATGCCGGGCTCGCGACACTCACCCATACACCGGCGCCAATGAATTTCCTCAATGAGATCTGCGGCCGACCGGAAAGTGAAAAGCCGTTCCTGATCCTGGTTGTCGGTTATCCCGCCCCGGATGCGACCGTTCCGGTCGCCGGCAAGGTGAAGAAACCGCTCAATCAGATCTCGAACTGGCTCTAGAGCATCCTGCCCTCAAGTGGAATCGCTGTGGGCAGAAAGATGCTCTAGAATCAAAATGCTAGAGCGACCTTTGTGCGTTCATAAGAACGCACGGCGCTCTAGCGCAAGTCTCAGCCGACGCTGCCGCTTTCATTCGTCCGATGCTCGTGTCCGTAGAGCGCGAGAAAGCCGTCGAGTTCCGTCGAGCCAAGGCCAAGTCCGTGCAGGATCTCGCCGGCAAAACTGATCGGCGCGGTTCCGGCGGCAGTGACGACGTGGCCGCTGCACAGTGCCTGCGACTGATCGCGATAGTGCGGCCCACCGCGATAGCCGGGCAGCGCTGCAAGGCTTTCGGCGCTATTGCCGGTGTGGTCGATGCCGTTGAGAAGACCGCTTGTGGCGAGCGCATTGACACCACCGCAAATGGCCGCGACCACGCGCCTGTCGCGATCGAAAGCGCGGATCGTTGCTGAGAGATCAGGAGCCTCATTCGTGTCCCAGATCGATCCGCCGCAGATCACCAAGCCATCGAAGCCCGCAGGATCGAGCGCGTCGATCGACAGATGCGCCGAGACGTCGAGCCCGCCCATCGACGTCACGCGTGCGCCGTCGGCGGTGGCGACCTCGACATCGATACCGAGATGGGTGCGCGCCGCCGCCATCAACAGCGCACATTCCCAATCGGCGAAGCCTTCACAGAGCACGATTGCAAGACGCATCGGTCCGTCCTCATCCAAGCTTTTGCATATAGCGCATGCCGGTCACCGGACGAGGCACGAAGCGTTCGGATTCGTAGAAATGATGCGCCTGGAAATTGCCCGTGGCGGCGCTGACCGAAAGGAAGTCGCAGCCGGCCATCTTCGCCTGCTCGCGCGCCTTGGCAACGAGGTGACGGCCGATGCCGGTGCCGCGGCTTTCAGGGCGAACGAAAAGGTGATGCAGTTCCATGCCGCGTGCGCCTTCGGCAGCCCGGTAGATCGGCACAAGGATCGCGTAACCGATCAGGCGGTTGCCGGCCTCGGCGACGAGTGCCGTGATCCAGGGCGTGCGGCCGAAGAGATCGCGTTCAAGCTGTTCGGGCGTGATCGGCGCCGCGTCGCCGTGATGGGCGGAAAGTTCCGCGATCATGTCGCGCAGTTCCGGCAGGTCGCGCTGCTTGGCGCAGCGGATGGTGATCATCGGCGGTCGCGTTGCCGGTGTCGAATGTAGGGTAGGGATGGCGGTCTGTAGCATGTCTTGGCTCCTCGGGTTTTCTCGCCATCAGGAGCCGGAAAAACAAAAGCCGCCTGATGGCGGCCTTGTTGAATATGATCAGCAGGCCGCTCCTATCGGAACAGCCAAAAATACACGCGGCAAATGGGTGCGTTCTTGATCATGGGCGCTAGATTGTTCGTTTTCGCGATTTTGTCAACGGGAATTTTTTCGCGCGAGCGACCGTGGCGCGGCAGTCTCAGTGCTCGTTCTCGCACATCGAGTGGTCGGCCAGGGCCCGGATCACATAGCAGTCACCCACCGTGTGGTTGCCGTCGCAGGCGACGATGCGTTCCAGTTCCTGCTCCAGCTTCTTCAGCCGGGCGATCTTCTCGCGAACGGTCGCCAGATGCTCGCTGGCGATCCGGTCGGCCTCGCCGCACGGGCGCTCCGGGTGTTGGCTGAGGGCGAGCAAGTCGCGGATGGAATCGATCGACAGGCCGAGGTCGCGCGCATGGCGGATGAAGGCCAGCCGCTCGAGCTCGCTTTTCACATAGCGCCGCTGGTTGCCTTCGGACCGTTCGGGTGCCGCGATCAGCCCCATCTGCTCGTAATAGCGGATCGTAGGAATTTTGACGCCGGTGCGCCGTGAGAGATCGCCGATGGAATACATGCTCGCCTCAAACCTATAGCTTCTGGAGCGATAGATAATGACACGCTGCCTTGTGTCAATGGCAGTGGGAGGGAAGGGGCCGGCTGGGCCCTTCCCGAATGTAGAGACTGTGGCGCCGGCAAATCCTGGCCTGACCTACTCGAACAGCGCCAGAAACTCGTCAGAAAGGTCGCGCCTGCAAATGGCTACCGTCTGGCGCACCTTCAAGTCGATGGGATACCAAACGGTTGCCCCGGTCGCACCGCATACCGCCTTGGGGACAATGTAGGAACCGTCAGCCGCATAACTCTTCGGACTGGGATCACCTTCTCCAACCGGATGCAGCAGCATTTCCGGTTTCTGTCTCTTGGCGTCTTTGATCTCCGCTTTGGCTATGGGCATCCGCACGAGAGCAAGGCGATAGTGAAGATCAGAGAGTTTGCTGTTTTGCTCGTCTCGATCGCGAAGTTGCTCGCAGGCCGCGCGTATCGGCTCATAGCTCGCAAGGATCCAACTGTCTGACAAGGCGCTGATCAGGTCGGTAGCGAAGCTCAGTCGATCGCCCTGAGATGTGTTGATATCGTCCCAGTGCTCGCTCTCAAGTTGACGCAAAATCAAATCCAGCTTGCTAGCCGTAGAGATGGAAAGGCTATGCGCGACGCCGGTCATTGCTCCCAAGCTGTGCATTACGCTGACCCATTTCTTCGCTGCCTCCGGATGATTGTTCAGCCCGAGCAAGTAAATCGATTGAATGAGTACGGTCGCCTTCATGCACGGTTCCTCTGAAGCTTGAGGCTACAAGCTCGGGGAGTGTTCTTCAACGCTAGGGGAGCACAAACGACCGGTGGGCAGTACAGTGGCCGCCAGTGTGTTCAACCCGTCGCCAAGAACCTCACGCCAGAGGTGATCGAAAACCGCGTTGTAGACGGTGACGTCCAGCCAAAGCGGCGTGGCGGCGTCGAATTCCGGCTGATGCCACTCTTCGCGCCGATTGCTCAGAGGATGTCGTCGCCGGCATTCGCGATGCCCGTAACGGCGTCATCACGTTGCTTTTCGACACCCATCGCCCGTTCGATCGCCTGGCGGACTTCGTCCTCGACAGCCTTCCGCTGCTCGGGATCCATCGCCTTGAGGTCTTCTTCGCCAAGACCAAGCGATTCCAGGATCTGCGCACGGATCTGTTCCGCCAGGCTCATCTTCGCGCGCTTCAGGAAATCGTCGCTGACCGAGTTGCCTGATGGAGCCGCCCCTTCCTTGTCCGTGATTGAGGCCGTGCCGGCTTCGTCGCGGGTTGCGGTTGCCCACAAGGCGTTGGAGAGCGCGTTCGACGTCGACGGCGGCGCGATCGTCGGGGCTTGGCGCGGGCGCGCGTCGGTGCCGGTCTCTTCGATCGGCGAAACCGTACCCATCTGCTGGCGGCGCTGGGAGAAATAGTAGTTCGAGATGCTGTTGTCGATCTTCATGGGAATCCCCCGGAATCTGTCGTCCGGGGGAAGCTGCTATTGTCGGCTTGCGCGGAGCTTGCCGCTGCAACCTTCTGGCGAGAGCGACAGCGCCGCGCGTACTGTAGGACGCGCAAAGGTCGCCGTAGCACTTTGAATTGCTGCATGTTTTTGTCCTTTAATCGGCTACGGCCAAAGGAAACATGCAGTCGATACCTTCTCGCCTTTCAGGGCAGGGTGTAGGCGATGATGTAATCGCCGGGCCTGGTGCCGACCGAGCCGTGGCCCCCGGCGACGATCAGCACATATTGCTTGTCGCCGACCGCATAGCTCATCGGTGTCGACTGGCCGCCGGCGGGCAGGCGTGCTTCCCAGAGCTGACGGCCGGTCGTCAGGTCATAGGCGCGCAAATAGTCGTCGACCGCGGCGCCGAGGAAGGCGAGGCCGCCCTTGGTGATCATTGGTCCGCCGATACCCGGCACACCCACCTTGAACGGCAATGGCAGCGGCGTCATGTCCTCGACGGTGCCATTCTTGTGCTTGTAGGCGATCTTGCCGGTTCGAAGATCCGCGCCGGCGACATAACCCCATGGCGGCGCCTGGCAGGGAATGCCAAGCGGCCCGAGGAAGGGGCCCATGAAGACACCATAGGGCGCGCCGTCGTTGCGGTTGAGGCCCTGTTCCGACCCCTTCTCGTCCTGCCCCTTGGGCGGAACCTGGGCGCGGGGCACCAAACGCGAGGTGAAGGCAAGGTAGGTCGGCATGCCGAACATCACCTGCCGTTCCGGATCGATGGCGACGGAGCCCCAATTGAAGGTGCCGAAGTTGCCGGGATAGACGAGCGTCCCTTCGATTGACGGCGGCGTGTAGCGCCCCTCGTATTTCAGCGACCGGAACTCGATGCGGCAGGCAAGCTGGTCGAAGAGCGTGACGCCCCACATGTCCTTCTCCTGCAACGGCGCAGGCATGAAGGTGAGGCCGGAGACCGGCTGCGTCGGCGCGGTGAAATCCTCAGCGATCGCTCCGCCCGGCGCCTGAACCTCCTCAACCGGGATGATCGGCTCGCCGCTCCTGCGGTCGAGCACGTAGATATCGCCCTGTTTCGTCGGCCCGACCAGCGCCGGCACCACGGTGCCGTCTTCCTTGGTGATGTCGAGCAGGGCCGGCTGCGCCGGCACGTCCATGTCCCAGAGGTCGTGATGCACGGTCTGGCGCACCCAGCGCACGGCGCCGGAGTTGATGTCGAGTGCAACGATCGAGGACGAGTATTTCTCGACGTGCTCGCTGCGGCCCATGCCCAGTTGGTCCGGCACCTGGTTGCCCATGGGGATGTAGACGAGGCCGAGGCCCTCGTCATAGCTGAACACCGACCAGCTGTTTGGCGAGTTGGTCGTGTAGGTTTGGCCCTCGGGAAGGGGCGTCGTCACATCCGGATTGCCGCTATCCCAGTTCCAGATCAGTGCGCCGGTGTTGGTATCGAAGGCGCGGATGACGCCGGATTGTTCCTGGGTCGAGTAGTTGTCGTTGACGGCGCCGCCGATGATGAGCTTGCCGGCAACGGCCACTGGCGGTGACGTCGAATAATAGTAGCCGGCCGGATTGTACTTCATGCCCGTTTCGAGATGCAGCACGCCGTTATCGGCAAAGCTGGTGCAGACGGAGCCGGTCGCGGCGTCGAGCGCGATCAGGCGCGCATCGGAGGTCGGCAGGTAGACCCGCTCGGCGCAGGGGCTGCCCGGCGCGGCAACCGGGTCGGCCCAATAGGTGACGCCGCGGCAGGTCTGATGCTGGCGGTCGGGGTTCATGCCCGAGTTGGAATCATACTTCCATTTTTCCTCACCGGTTGCGGCATCGAGCGCGATCGCCCAATTGTGCGGCGTGCAGGCATAGAGCGTGTCTTTGATCTTGAGCGGCGTGACCTGATAGGTCGTCTCCCCAACGTCGTCGGGCCGTTTGACGTCGCCTGTCTGGTACTGCCAGGCAACCCTCAGATTGCCGACATTGTCCGGCGTGATCTGGTTGAGGGGCGAATACCTTTGACCGAACGGCGTGCGCCCGTATTGATGCCATTCGCCCGGAGGCACCGAGCCTCCCAGCGGCGGGTTGGCGGCAACGATATCGCTTGGCAGATCGCCTCGGATATCGTGCGGATCCAGCATCAGGGCATAGCCCGCCACGCCGATCGAGATGAGTACGGCGATCGCCAGCGGCCAGGCGCTCACCGCATAGCGCTCGCCCGTAGGGCTCTGGAAGCCGAGTGGCTGACGGACGGCCGGCAGCAGCAGCCAGAGCCCCAGAAGCACGATGACGCCGCCGCGCGGGCCAAGCTGCCACCAGTCGAAGCCGACTTCCGAGATCGCCCAGCCGAGCGAGCCGACGATAATGAACGCATAGAGCCAGATCGCCGCCGATTTCCGCATGAACAGGAGCACGGCCGTCAGCAGGAAGCCGATACCGACGACGAGGTAGTAGGGGCTGCCGCCGAGTATCAGCAGCTTGGCCCCGCCGCCACCGAGCACGAGGCCGATGAGAGCGAAGACGATGGCCGTCAGGATGAGCATGATGGAAACTCCCGCATTGAAGAACGGTGCCGCGGCACGGTTTTTTCCATAACGCCGGTCCCCGTTCGGGGCCGCGTGAGACAGGTCGGTTTCGGAGTTGGCGGTCGCAAGCAACGTCGCGGCAGCCTGGCGTGGAATGGCGCGTTTGGCACCCTTACCGGTAGCACCTAACGCGCCGCACCTGCCTTTCAATAGCCACAATTTCGCAGCGCGGAAATTTAGAGGTATGCGATGGGGTTGTGCTCAAGGCGCCGAGGTAGCTGAAGGCAAGGCTGACATGCGCTTCGGCTCAACCCGCTGCCAGAGAAGCGGCACGGCCTTCGCAGCGCGCAAAAACAAGAAGATAGAGTATTTCGGTGAATCAAGACCGGAGGAACTATGCGGCTCGCTTCAGGCGGAGGTCACGTGCCGCAGAAGGTTCGCTGCACTTCCTCTTCGGGCTTTGGCGGCTCCTGGTAGGCGGCAAATTGCGGTTGATCCTCATAGGGCTTCGCGGTGACGTCAACCAGCGCTTCGAACAGCGAAAAGTCCGCGTCGTCGGTTGCCGCCGCGATCGCCTGTTCGATGCGGTGATTGCGGGGGATGTAGGCGGGGTTCACGGCCTTCATCGCCGCCGAGCGCGCTTCGGGCGTTGCCGTTTCGCGGGAAAGCCGTTGGCGCCAGTCCTGAAGCCATGGCTGGATTGCCTCGGCCGAGGCAAAGGTAGCGCTGAACATCGCATCGCCTGCCGGATCGCGGGCACTGTCGCACAGCCGCCGGAAGGTGAGAGTGAAATCGGCCTCGCCCTTGTGCATGGCGCTCAGCAGTGATTGCACGAGATCGAGATCGCTCTCTTCGCTCGTGACGAGCCCGATCTTGGTCCGCATGCCGTCGAGCCAATGGCGCTGGAAGGTTGCGCCGTATTCGCCGAGCGCATCGTTGGCCAGTTCGACCGCTGTGTCCGCGTTTTCGTCGAAGAGCGGCACCAGGGTCTCGGCCAGGCGGGCGAGGTTCCATTGGCTGATGCCGGGTTGGCTCGCATAGGCATAGCGGCCGATCTGGTCGATCGAGGAGAACACCTTCCTGGGGTCGTAGGCGTCCATGAAGGCACAGGGGCCGAAGTCGATCGTCTCGCCGGATATCGTCATGTTGTCGGTGTTCATCACGCCATGGATGAAGCCGACATGCAGCCAGCGGGCGATCAGCTCCGCCTGGCGCGCGGTCACCGCCTTGAAGAAGGCGAGATACGGCCGGTCCTTGTCCTTGATGTCGGGATAGTGCCGGTCGATCGCGTAATCGGCGAGGATCTTCACCGAAGCCATGTCGCCGCGCGCAGCGAAGAACTGGAAGGTGCCGACGCGCATGTGGCTGGCTGCAACGCGCGTAACGATGGCGCCGGGCAGGATCTGTTCGCGATAGACCGGTTGGCCGGTGACCACGGCCGCCAGCGCCCGTGTCGTCGGGATGCCGAGCGCAAACATCGCCTCGCTGACGATATACTCGCGCAGCACCGGCCCGAGCGCCGCGCGCCCGTCGCCACGGCGTGAAAACGGCGTCTGGCCCGGTCCCTTCAACTGAATGTCGCGCCGCGTTCCGTTGCGATCGATCACTTCGCCGAGCAGGATCGCCCGGCCGTCGCCAAGCTGTGGCACGAAGGTGCCGAACTGGTGGCCGGCATAGGCCATGGCGAGAGGTTCGGCGCCAACAGGCACACGGTTGCCGGAGAAGATCAGCGCACCTTCGCGCTCGAGCGCGGCGACGTCGAGCCCGAGCTCCTCGGCCAGGGACTTGTTGAGCTTGATCAGCCAGGGTTCTGCGACAGGGGTCGGCTCGACGCGGGCGAAGAACTGCTGCGGCAGCCGCGCATAGCTGTTGTCGAAGACAAAGGCTTCAGCATTTCCGGTCGGTGAGGGGGGAGCGTAGTTCATGATCAAGCGGTCAACGGCGTCTGCCGGGATAACCCGGGGCCGTCCTTTCCGCCCAAGTCTACACGAGATCACGATGATTGTGGGTCGGCGCGGCCAAAAATCATCGTGATCGATTCTTGGAAGTGAGCGGGATGCGGGCGGAAAGCCGCGCACGCATTCCTCATCCCTAACACTATGGCTTTGCGGGAGCCCAAAAACGCGGCGCCCTCCCGCGATTACTCGCGAGAGGGCCGGGAGGGCGAGGCCCCGTGCCTCAGGCGCTCAGCGCCGTCGGTGGAAGGCAGGCCTCGCAGATTGCCGCGATATGGCGATGATCGGTGCCGCAGCAGCCACCGAGGATGCGCAATCGTGGCAAATGCGCTGTCAGTGTTCTGTACCGCTGCCCGAGGTCGGCGGGATCGCCGGCATCGAGCGTTTCGCTATTGTCGAGTTCAGCATGGCTCATCATCGAGGCGTTGGCCCGGATGCCGGCAATGCGTTGCGTCCAGGTGCCTTCGGCGTCGAGGATTGTTTCGAAGTGGCTCGGATGGGCGCAGTTGATCATGTAGTAGTGCGGATAGCCGCCGGTCGCAGCGTCGACGGTCTCGATTGCGGCCTGAAGGCTGCGGCCGTCCGGTAGCCGGCCATCGGTCTCCACCGTGAAGGAGATGGCGCAGGGCATGCCGTGGCTCTGGGCCGCACGGGCAATGCCGGTCGCTTCGTCGATGCTGGTCAGCGTATAGGCGCTCACCATGTCCGCATCGCTGACGGCAAAGGCCGAGATTTGCGGCGAATGGTAGTCTTCGGCCTCGTCAGGGCTCATACGGCCCAGGCGGTAGCCGTCGCCACGCGGCCCGATCGCCCCGCTGAGCACGATCGGTGCCTGCGGGCGCTCGTATTCGGCGCGCAGTTCCGCAAGCATGTAGACGGCATTCTGGTTTGTGACGGCCAGGGCCTCGTCATTGTAGCCAAGTTTTACGCCCCAGTCCGAGCTTGCCCGCCATGTGGGCGTATCGAGCACGAAGCCGGTGCCATGTTGCTGAGCGATCGCGAGGTAGCGCGCGTAGTAGCTCAGCAACCGACGCCGCCCATCGGCGGTCGAAAGCAACACGAAGGCTGCGAAGTGTGGAAGCGTGACGCCTTCGTGGAAAATCAGCGTCGTCTCCATGCCGCCGTCGCTCAGGAACAGCCCACCCTTCAAGAGTGGCAGGCTCCGTCGGTATTTGGCCATGTCGGTCTCCACCGGTTCAGTCTTGCTGATGGGGCTCGGGGACGCCTCCAATCCCGCAGAACCACGTAAATTACTGCCTTTTTATCGTCTTCTAAACTAGACGACTTAAGGTATACTATTGCTAATATATCCGCATATTGTAGCGAAATCAGTCACTTACTGCGTTGGTTCCGTCACGGCGTCGTCGGCTGATGGCCCCTTCGTTGTCGGAAACCGCACCAATGGTAGGGCAGCCGCTAATGCGAAAGGGTGAGGAAACGCGAGCGAGAATCCTCGACACCGCGGAGGCGGCGGTGCTGGCGAAGGGTTTCGGCGCGACCTCGATCGACGAACTGATCGCCGAGATCGGCATTACCAAGAGCGGGTTCTTCTACCATTTCCGTGACAAGAACGAACTCGCCCGGGCGCTGCTCGAACGCTACATCGAGAACGACGAGCGCATCTACGATGAGATCTTCGGTCGAGCCCATCAGTTGGCCGACGACCCGCTGCAGGCGTTCCTGCTCGGTTTGAAACTGCTGTCCGAAACTCTGTCCGACCTGCCGAACGGCCACCCCGGATGTCTGGTTGCGGTGATGTGTACCCAGGAGCGCGCCTTCGATCGCGAGATTCAGGAAATCAACCGGCAGGCGGCGTTGGCGTGGCGTCGACGCTTCGGCGCGATGTTCGCGGAGATCATGCGCGTCTATCGGCCCCGCGAACCGCTGGATGTCGATCAATTGGCCGACATGGTTTCGACCGTGCTCGAAGGCGGCATCATCCTGTCGAAAGCGCTGAAGCAGCCCGAAAGCCTGCCGCAGCAGTTGCTCGTACTCCGATCCCTGGTCCGGCTGCTGTTCCAGCCGGCCGCCGCCTAACCTTCCATCTCAAGCGCCAAAGCGGCGAGCTTGCGCACCGTATTGAGGTTGCGCGCGGTGCCGGCCTTTGCCGCCGGCAGCTTGAGCTTCGAACGTCCCGAGCCATTGGGGAAATGAATGTAGATTTCGTGTCCAGCCAACCGCACTTCCTCATCATCCGGGGCGACAAGCTTGTCGAGCGCGTCCGCGGGTGCGGGCTCCGAGAGGAACACGATGTGCAGCAGGTTGGGTTTGGCGTCCGGGAAAGGGGCGCGATCGGCGATCGCCTGCAATTGTGCGCCGGTCCGGACCATCACGCCCGGCGCCTTCCCGAACTTTTCGAGAAGGGCGCCGTCCAGCATTGCTGCTGCTTTGGCTGCCGGCAGATCCGAGCAGAACAGGACGTTGCCGCTCTGGATGTAGGTCTTGACGTCGGCAAAGCCGAGCCCCTCGCAGATTGCCTTCAGGTCTGCCATGGCGAGCGAAGTCGTGCCGCCGACATTGACGGCACGGAGCAGGGCGACATGGACGGGCATGGCAGTGCCTCCTAGATCACGATGATTTTGGGTCGGATCGACCCCAAATCCATCGTGATCGATTCCATAAGCTAGAGCGGGATGCGGGCGGAAAACCGCATACACTTTTCCTCATCCCGCACTGGTTACATCCTGCCGGCGACCTTGATCGCAAAGGCATACTCGAAGGCGATCTCTTCGAGCCGCTGGAAGCGCCCGGACGCGCCGCCATGGCCGGCATCCATGTTGGTCTTCATCAGGATCGGTTCGCTGCCGGTGGTCTTCTCGCGCAGCCGCGCGACCCACTTTGCCGGCTCCCAATAGGTGACGCGCGGATCGGTGAGGCCACCGAGCGCGAGGATCGCCGGGTAGGACTTTGCGCCGACATTGTCGTAGGGCGAGTAGCCGGCGATGATGTCGTAGAATTCGCGGCTTTCGATCGGGTTGCCCCATTCCGGCCATTCCGGCGGGGTCAGCGGCAGCGTGTCGTCGAGCATGGTGTTGAGCACGTCGACGAAGGGCACGGCGGCGATGATCCCGGTGAACTTCTCCGGAGCCATGTTGGCGATAGCGCCCATCAGCATGCCGCCGGCCGAGCCGCCCTCGGCAACGATCTTTGCGTAGGATGTGAACTTCTGCTGATTCAGATAGTCAGCGGCGGCGATGAAATCCTTGAAGGTATTGGTCTTCTTGGCCATCTTGCCGTCTTCGTACCAGGCAAAGCCGCGATCCTTGCCGCCGCGAATGTGGGCAATGGCGTAGACGAAGCCGCGATCGGCGAGCGACAGGCAATTGGTGTTGAAGCCGGCCGGAATGGTGATGCCGTAGGCGCCATAGCCATAGAGCAGGCAGGGGGCGGAGCCGTCGAGCGGCGTGTCCTTGCGATAGAGCAGCGTCACCGGCACTTCAGTGCCGTCCCAGGAGGGGGCGAAGACGCGCCGGGTGACATAGTCGTCCGGGTTGTGGCCGGAAGGCACCTCCTGGGTCTTCAGCAGCGTGCGTTGACGCGTCGCCATGTCGTAGTCGAAGAGCTGCGACGGCGTCGTCATCGAAGAGTAGGAGAAGCGGATGACGTCGGTATCGTATTCGGCGGCACCCGATAGGCCGAGCGAATAGGCCTCTTCGGCAAAGGCGATCGCATGTTCCTCTCCGGTCTTTCGGTCGCGGATGACGATTTCCGGCAGACCTTCGCGCCGCTGCAGCCAGACGAGATGACGGGCATAGGCCATGTGGCTGAGGATTAGCGTGCCGGGCTTGTGCGGCACCACCTCGCGCCAGCTCTCTTTGCCCGGTGCATTTACCGGCGCTTCCAAGATCTTGAAGTCCTTGGCGCCGTCGGCGTTGGTGAGGATGTAGAAGACGTCGCCGCCCTCGGTCATCGAGTATTCGAGCCCTGTGACGCGCTCGGCGACGAGCTTCGGTTCTGCCGTCAGGTCGCTGGTCGAAAGCAGCCGATATTCGCTCGTCTCGTGGTCATGGATGTCGATGTAGATGAAGTCGTCGAGCAGCGAGCCGCCGACCGACATGAAGAACCCCGGATCCGCTTCCTCATAGACCAGCCGGTCGTCCGCCTGGTTGGTGCCGAGCACGTGATGGAAAATCTTCGAAGGCCGGTGGTTGTCGTCGAGCACGGTATAGAAGAAGCTTTTGCCGTCCGGCGCCCAGGCGCCGCCACCGCCGGTGTTCTCGATGATATCGGTCAGGTCCTCGCCGGTGGCGAGATCGCGAACCCTCAGCGTGAAATATTCCGAGCCCTTGTCGTCATAGCCCCAGATTCCAAGGCTGTGGTCGGTCGAGTGGTCGAGACCCGCGAGGCGGAAATAGGCCTTGCCCTCGGCCTCCTTGTCGCCGTCGAGCAGCAGTTGGCGGATCGCCTCGTCCTTGTGGTCGCCTTTGCGCGGAATGCGGAAGTAACGCGGCTGCTCGCCGCCGGTGACATAGGCGTGGCCATAGGCAAACGGGCCGTCCTTGACCGGTATCGAGCTGTCGTCTTCCTTGATCCGGCCGCGCATCTCGGCAAACAACGCCTTTTGCAGCGCCTTCGTGTCGTCCATGGCCGCGTTCATATAGGCGTTTTCCGCTTCCAGGTGCTTGCGGATTTCCGGATCGAGGATCGAGGGATCGCGGAACATCGCCTGCCAATTGTCGGCGCGCAGCCAGGCATAGTCATCGGTACGGGTGATGCCGTGGCGCGTGTCGCTCACCGGCTTTTTTGCGGCGACGGGAGCTTTGGGGAGGTTGCTGAATACGGACAAGATGCGTCTCCGGGATCAATGCGGCGGGAGACAATGAGATAGAGAGCCTGCTGATGGGGATCAAGCGCAAAGGCTGGCAGCGGCCGAGCGTTCGCCGTTCTCTGGAGGCGGCCTTCCCCCTTGAGATGGGGGAAGGCCCTGCCATTCTTACGTTTTCGTCTTCGCCTGCCGCCGGTATTCCTCAACCGGCAGTCCGCCGACACCCCAGTCTTCGAGCGCTACCTCGTCTACGACGACGAAGGTGGTGGCGGGATCCTTGTTGAGTACGGTCTGAAGCAGATCGGACACGCCCTTGATCAGGGCGGCCTTCTGCTCGGCGGTCGCGCCCTCGCGGGTAATCTTGATGTTCACGTAAGGCATATGCCCCTCCTTACTTCGCGGGTTTGATGTCGTAGTGGAAGACCTTGGCGATGATCTGCCAGCGTCCTTCGACGAAGACAAGAGACAGAAGATCGGTGAAGGCCTTTTCGCCGATAGCGCATTGAACCTTCGCAAGTGCCGCCACCGGTCCCGCAAATTCGATGGAAAGGATCCGGTCTGCACGCACCTCACCACGACTGGCGGGCGAGGGGCGCTTGTCGACAACAGGAAAATATCGCTCCATGTCGAGCTCGAACAGGGAACCATCCGTCGCCGTGGCGTAGAGCGCTTTCGGATGGAAGACCTGCCTGAGGAGGCCGGTGTCGCTCCGGTAGAGCCCATCGAAGTAGCCTTGCAGCACCTCGATGACGGCGCCGAAGCGCGGATCGTTCGATGAGCCGCTCATGCCGCGATCAGCCCTTCGGCTTGCATTGCCGCCTGCACGGACGGGCGCTGGCCGACCCGTTGCATATAGGCTGTCAGGTGGGGCCAAGGGCCAAGCGAAATACCCGTGACGCTCGTCCAATTGACGACGGTGAAGAGATAGGCGTCGGCTACGGAAAAAGCGTCTCCGAGCAGATGGGCGCGCCCATCGGATAGCAGCGTCTCGACGTTGCCGAGGCGTTTGCCGACCTGCGCTGCGGCGGCTTCCTTTGCGTCGGCGCTCGCCGTCTTGCTGAACAGTGGCGAGAACGCCTTGTGCAATTCGGAAGCGATGAAGTTCAGTTGCTCCTGCAGGCAAGTGCGCTCCAGCGTACCGTTGGCGGGCGCCAGCCCGGCCTCAGGAAGACGGTCGGCAATATATTGCACGACGGCCGCACCCTCAGTGACGACGTCGCCGGTTTCCAGCACCAGCGCCGGCACATAGCCTTTGGGATTGATCGCCTTGAAATCGGCGCCGCCTTCGGTGAGGTGGGTCGTGGTGTCGACCTTGACGATCTCAAAATCGACGCCGGCCTCGCGCAGGCTGATATGGGGCGAGAGCGAGCAGGCGCCGGGGTGCAATGGTGGTCTCTGTCGAAGACGGGCGGAACCTAACCTCAGGCGATAACTTTTGTATATGAGATAACTTTATGTTACCGATGTTTCCGGTTTCCCCGCGGTAACTGGAGAATTTTGCCCATGAGCTTGAAAATTCGAAAGAATAGGGCCGCCCCCTTGCCGCCTACCTGCCCGGTCGGCGAGTGCATGGTCATGCTCGGCGGCGCCTGGGCGCCCAACATCATCTGGTATCTGAGCGGCGGTCCGCGTCGCTTCAGTGAGCTCAAGATTGATATCCCCGGGATATCGGCGAAGGTCCTGAGCACGCGACTGAAGGAGATGGAGGAGAAAGGCGCGATCGAACGGCGGATCGTGCCAACGTCACCGCCTTCGGTCGAATACAGGCTCAGCGACCTCGGTGAGGAATTCGTGCCGGCGATCCATGCGATCGTCGAAGTCGGCAATAAACTCAAGCTTCGCCGTGAGGCAAAGCTCGCGGAGGAAGCCGACCGGCAGAATGTCCCGCAGGCGGTGCCCGCCTTATAGCGTGGCTACCGGGCGATTGTGACGGCTACCACCGGCCCTTGAGCGACTGCACCGCATGGTCGATGAAGGCCCGAACCTTCGGTGTTTCCGCCTGGCGATCGGCAAAGCAGGCATAGAAGTCGAAGGGCTCGTGGTCGGTGTTGGCAACGCCTTCGCGAGGTGCGCCGCCAAACAGCGGCACGACCAGGCCGCGCTCCATCAGCGGCGCTGCGATAAAGGCTCCGAGGCGGGTGATGCCGGCGCCGGCGATCGCCATTTCGGCGAGCGTGTCGATGTCGTTACTGACGATCGTCGCCTTCAGTTCCGGCTCGAAGCGCAGGCCGTCGCGGGTGAATGCCCAGCGAAAGATGCGGCCGTGCCCGGCATAGCGATAGACGAGGCAATCGTGGTGGATGAGGTCTTCTGGCCGTTGCGGACGGCCGCGCCGCTCCAGATAGGATGGCGCGGCGCAGATGATCATCGGCACGGAAGCAAGCTTGCGGGCGATCAAGCCCTGTTCCAGTTGCAGACCGAAGCGCACACTGATGTCGATCCCTTCGCCGATATGGTCGATCTCCCGATCGGTGACGACGAGTTCGATCGAGACATCAGGATATTTGGCAGCGAAGGACGGCACCAGGGGTGCCACGACATGGCGGCCGAAGGCGACAGATGAAGCGATCTTGAGCGGTCCGCGCGGTTCGGCGTTGAGCGCCGAGACGGCAGCGGCTGCAAGCTCCAGTTCATGAACGACACCGCGTACCCGCTCGTAATAGATCCTGCCGCTCTCGGTGAGCCCGAGCTGGCGGGTTGTCCGGCTGAGCAGCCGACTGCCGAGCGTACGTTCAAGCCGCGCAATGTTCTGGCTTGCCGATGCGGGGGTGATCCCCAGCTTTCGCGCGGCCGCGGCGATGCTGCCCTCTTCGACGCTTCTGACGAAACTCTCCACCCCGCGCAGCGTGTCCATAATCCCATCCATCGAATATTGGTATCTATTCGATGGTTTTGCCTATTTCTGAAGGAGGCTGCAATGGCCTACATCGCCGCAGCGCGATCCGTATAGTTCGGTCCGAAGCGAGGGGGTGGTCCCCTCGGTCATCTCAGGAGAGCTTCTGATGGAAGACACCCTATCGGCTCCGCGGATCGCGCGTCGCCGCAAGTTGCCGCCCCGAGCGGCGCCCATCGCCTTTGCCTTCTTCATGTCGGCGATCATGGCGTTTCTGATGTGCTGCGTCATCGTCGGCGCCAACACAGGCATCGATGCCGGCTATCCGGCCCGCGTACTCAGCTCCTACGGGCTCGCGATGCCCGTCGCCTTCATCTGCGTGCTTCTCGTGCGACCGCTGGTTGCCAGGCTCGTCGGCGCAGTCTGCCGCCTGCCGGCCTGACAGGGCACCGTCCCGGAAAACCGGGACGGCGGTCCCCTGCATCGCCGGTGACCACGTGGTCACCTTCGAGTGCCGCCGACCGGAATAGGCACCCGATCGGAGGAAAGAGAAGCCACGCCCAGCTGTCCGGGCGTGGCTTGCGCTTTAGTGGCAACGGGCCGCGGCGTTGCCCTGGTCGAGCTTGGTGCTGTTGACTGTCAGCAAGGAGCCCGGCGACTGGGTGATCGTTCCGGCCGACCAGCCGTTGTCGAGCAGGCAATCCTTCGGCGCGCTGGTCACGCTGACATTGCCCGTGATGTCCTCGGTCGGACCGGAGAAGTAGAGGCCCGCCTTGCCGGCCTTGTCGACCGTCATGTTCTTCAACACGATGTCGCGCACCGGTCCTCCCAGGAACTCGTACTCGTTACCGTAGATATAGGCGCCATAGGTGCCGGCATTGGTAACGGCAACGTCCTGAAGCGAGATGCCCGAGACCGGGTTGAAGAAAATGCCGGCATTGCGCGTGCCGTCGACCGTCAGGCCCTTTACGTTGACGTCGGTGGTCGTCGCATCGAGGTTCGGGCTGGAAACGAGCATCAGGCCGTTGATGCCGCCCATGAGCCGCATGTCGTTGATGGCGACATTCGAAGTGCCTTGGAGCACCACGAGATCCATGTCGCGATCCTGCTTGGAATTGTCGACCGAGACACGATCGAGTTTGACATCCTTGCCTGCGACGAGCAGCACGCCTTCGCGGCGGGAGTTGCTGATCGTCACGTTGTCGATCGTGACGTTTTCCGTGCCGGTGACCAGCTCATAGTCTGTCCGGCCGACCTTCCTGAATTCGCCGCCGGCAAAGACGCCGTAGGTCACCTTGTCGATCGAGGTGTCGCGTACTGTCACGTCGCGGCTGCCGACGGAGCTGACGGCGGCAAAGGGCGCCTTGTTCGGATTGTAGATCGAGAATTCGCAGGTCGTGTTGTTTTCGCAGATGAAGAGATCGTGGATACGGCTGTCCTGAACCAGCGCGCCATTGACCCGCGTAAAGCGAATGCCGTCGTGATTGGTAGCGGAAATATCGACGTTGTCGATCGTCACGTTCGCTGCATCGGTCGCCGAGATACCGGCGAGACCGCCGCGGACCGCAAGCGACGAGACCGTGCTGCCGCTGGCCATGGCGATCACGTCCTGGGCCGGATTGTAGCCGGTGATCGTCGTGGCCGCGCCGTCATTGACGAAGGTGGCCGTCGCGCCGCTTCGTGCGCCGCGCACGGCAAGCGCACCGCCGCCGCCGAGAAGTGTCTGGCCGTTCTGAAGGGCCAGCGTCCGGTCGAGGCCGAGGTCGCCGTCGGCAAGGATCAGCGCGCTCGTCCCCGCCGAACCGATCAGCGTATTGATGGCATCGGCATTGCCGGAGGCCGAGGAAACGCTGACGACCCTGCCGGCGTTGCGGCCGCTGTCGGCGAACAGCGCCGCCTCGACGTCGCCGGTGGCGCCGGCATGAGTGCGGATCCGGGTCGAGCGTTCGACGCGCTGGGACATCGGGTCGAAAGCATCAGCTGTCGAACCGGTCGCGCCGAACGGGATGCGCAGCCGGGCCATGACGGCGCCCTTGAGCTTGTCCTCGTTGTCATAGGTGCCGGTGACGCCGAGCGAAACCGTCGAGCCTTCGGAGAGGCCGGGCAGGTCGGCGAAGGTCAGCTCCGCACGCAGCTTGGCGCCGAACATGTCGTCGAGGTTGCGGCCGCCATACCAGTAGCTGCCGCCGAAGACCTTGAGCTGCACCTTGGAGTCGTCCTCGAACACCGGCAGCCGGCCGCCGATTTCGGCATCGATGCCGCGCCGCGCCCGTTCCCTGCCTTCCTGGAAGACGAGTACATGATCGCGCACATAGGCCGTATTGAACGCGCTGAGTGATTTGGCACCCGTCAGCGGCAGATAGAAGTTGCTGCGCATTTCAAGGTCGCCGCTCAACGCTTCGAGGCCGAAGGACAGCTGGCTGAAGGAGTTACCGTAGCTGCTCTTCAGATAGTCGTAGTAGCCAAAGGCGCCGATCACCCATTGATCGTTGGCGCGGAAGCGATAGCCCGCACCGATCGAGCCCTGACGGACGGAGTCATTTTCAATCGCGCCGCGTGTATCGATGAAAATCGCATTGCCCGAATCGAGCACGAAGGGCAGGAAAAAGCCGCCACTGGCACCCGAACCACCGCTGAAGAAGCCGCCTTCGATCTCCGCCTGGGGGCGGAAGTCAACGGCCAGGGCAGGGCTTGAAAGCAGGGTGCTGCTTGCCAGGGCAGCTATAAAAATATTCTTATTTTTCATATCATTAACTCCGCATGTATGTGGCCTTGGGCGAGGCCACTTGGACATGCGGTTAAGATATGTGAGTAAACTACTCAAGTTTATTGATCGACGAAGCAGCGGCTATCCAGCGACGTGTTGACGCAGGACTTCAAAAAGCTTCATCCGCAACTTTAGGAATATATAGTTCTCTGTCGGCATGCCGCCCGCCAGTCGGCGGGCGGGACCGATCAGATAGTGGTTAGCCTTTGAGCGCCGCGATGTTGTCCTTGGCGTAAGTCTCCACGCTGCGCGGCTCATGTCCCGTCATCGTCTTCACGTCGCCGGTCGGTTTGGCAACCCAGCCCTCGCGCACCGGATAGAAGATGGAGGCGAGGAAGCGGGCATAGTCCGCCGGCACGCCGGCCCCTGTCAGAATGCCAACGAAGGTATCGTCGTCGACCGGTGCATAGGCGATCGCTTTGCCGGTGACGCGCGACAGGATCGCGGCGGCTTCGTCGTAGCTCAGCGCTTCCGGGCCGGTGAGATTGTAGGCGCGACCGTTGAAGGCGTCGCTCGTGAGGGCGGCTGCCGCACATTCGGCGATGTCGCGCGTATCGATGAAGCTCGTCTTGCCCTCGGCTGCCGGCACGGCGATCGCGCCATGGCGGATGCCCTCGATCCAGTAGGTCTGGAAGTTGTCGGAGAACCAGTTGGGGCGAAGGATGACGAAGGGCGCGCCGGTCTTTTCGACAAGCAGTTCGAGCTGGCGGTAGGGGATCTTGTCATCCGCGTCGACGCCGATGACGGTCATCAGCACGATCTTGATGCCGCGTGCGGCAGCAGCGGTGACGATCGGGCCGAGCAGGCTCACCGGGTCGAGGTAACCTCCCGGCGTCAATACAAAGATGCGGTCGACGCCATTTAGCGCAGGCCCAAAGGTCGCGGCGTCCTGGTAGTCGAAGGCGACGGCTTCGGCGCCTTCGACCGGCGTCGCTTTGCGGGATGCTGCCTTGACCGTTTCCCCGGCTGCGATCAACGCGCGCACCACCTTGCTCCCGATCGTTCCATTTGCCCCGAGAACCAGAATCTTGCCTGCCATCGTCATGCTCCTTAGTATCAAAATGAAACCATATTGCGGATGGATACTAGATATAAACCCAGAAAAATGCTGTAAAGGAGGCAGTTTTTGGTGACATGGTTTCCGGCCGGAAACCGCCGTGGGGGCGTGCCTGATGGAATACGACGTTTATATCCAGACTTGCCCGACCCGCTTGGTGCTGGACCGGCTTGCCGACAAATGGGCGGTCCTGGTGCTCGGCAAGCTTGACGAACAGCCGGTGCGCTTCAATCAGCTGAAGCGCGAGATCGATGGCATTTCGCAGAAGGTGCTGTCGCAGGTTCTAAAGAAGCTGGAACGCGACGGTCTCGTTAGCCGCAGCGTCTATGCCACCGTGCCAGTGACCGTTGAATATGCGATCACGCCGCTTGGCCGCACGCTGACGTCGACCGTCGCCGCCCTGACGCGCTGGGCCGAAGACAACATCGAGGCGGTGCTGGAGGCGCAGCAAAAATACGACCGCAGCGCCTGAGGCGGCTGCGGCCGACGAGTTGCCGCAGACATCATTCGTCTGCAGCCAGGGAGAAAAGGGGTCAGGCGACCAGCTTGAGGCCGATGCCCCAGGGGTCGATGAGGCTGTAGCCATCGCCGGCGCGGTTGACCGGAATTTCCAGCGCATCGAGCTTGGCAAGCGCCGCGGCGCGTTCGGCCGGGTCCTTGTACTGGATCGTATAGTCCGAAAGCCCGGTCATATGGCCTTCGCGCTTCGGTGCGCCACGCGAATTCCAGATGTTGGCGGCGACATGGTGGTGGTACTTGCCCGAACCGAAGAAGCTCGCGCCCGGATAGCGTGCCATCAGCCCGAGCCCCAGCACGTCGCGGAAGAACGCGTCGGCTTCGGGGATGTTGGAGACCTGCAGATGGATATGGCCGATGGCGGTTCCATCAGCCATGCCGTCCCAATTGTCCTTGGGTGCTTCGTCATAGAGCGCCTGGAGATTGAGCGGCAGCGTGTCCATGCCGACGGTGCCGTCGGGCTTGAAGCTCCATTCGGAGCGCGGCCGGTCACGATAGACCTCGATACCGTTACCTTCGGGATCGGCGAGGTAGATTGCTTCGCTGACCAGATGGTCGGAAGCGCCCTGTAGCCTAATGTTGTTGTGGGCGGCGTGGGCCAGCCAACGGCCGAGCTCCCCACGGTTCGGCACGAGAAAGGCGTTGTGGAAGAGACCCGGCGCATTGCGGGGTGCCCTGGCAGCGTTGCCCTCGGTTGTCAGGCTGAGGAGCGGGCGGCCGGCAACACCGAGCGTTTCGCCGCTCTTGCTCGTTTCGATCGGCTTCAAGCCCATGATTCTCTGGTACCAGGCCGAAACAACGGGCAGATCCTGGACGACCAGATGTGCGTGGTCGACATGCGCAGGCATGGCGAGGGCGTGTTCGGTCGGGGTATCCGTCATGTCTGCCTCCTTGGGCGTCGAAACTGTGGCTGGTCTGCCGGCCCAGTTTCGTTGAAACTGTTACCCGGAATATGGGCCGGCTCGCCCGTTCACGGAAGCCCGTCAGTCGCTTGATGTTGTGTTCGATGAGCGTTGACAGTGGTTGCCGTCGCCCTACCTCCATTTGAGTAGGGTCACGCGAGCGCGGCGCTTTCGATTTGATTTCAATCAAAGCCGGGAAAGCGGTCGAGGCGCAATCTCCAGACGAGGGATTGGCCCGCCACATCTGGCGCGGCGATCCATGAGGGCAACAGAAGGAGTACAGCATGTACAAGAAGATCATCGTCCCGATTGCCATGGATCAGCTCGAGCACGGCGAATCTGTGCTGGGCATCGCCGAGAAGCTGATCGACGAAGGGGGCGAGATTGTCCTGCTCAACGTTGTCGAAGATCTGAATGCCTATGCGCAGGGCTACATGATCGTCGATTTCCCGTTGGAGATGGTCGAGGAATCCCGCAAGCAGGCAAAAAAGACGCTCGAGGACATGAAGACCAAGCACGGGATCAACGGCCGTGTTGAAATTCGCACCGGCGGTGCTGCCGGCACCATCAACGCCTGCGCGAGCGAAGAGAATGCCGATCTGGTGATCATCGCCTCCCACCGGCCGGGCCTGATCGATTACTTCATCGGATCGACCGCGAGCCGCGTGGTCAGCCATTGCCCCTGCGCCGTACTCGTCGACCGGTAACCCACCAACAATAAGAGCGGCTGCGGCGCGATCCTGCGCCGCCACCGCCGAGGAGTCTTCAGATGGACAAGTTTGCGCTTGACGATTTTCGCAGCCGCCTCACCCACCGCAAGGAGGAGCTGCAGGGGCGGCTGGTCAAGATCGAGCACGATCTCGATGAGCCCATGAACGCCGATGTGCCGGATCGCGTGACCGAGCGGGAAGGCGACGAGGTTCTGGAAGGCCTCGGGCTTGCCGGGCAGGAAGAGATCCGCGCGATCGACGCGGCACTCGACCGGATCGCCGCCGGCACCTTCGGCACCTGCGTCCGCTGCGGCCTGCCGATTTCGTCAGCGCGCCTGCAAGCTGTTCCCCATGCGCCGCTCTGTCAGGAATGTGCGGCGGAGGTTGCCCGGGGCGGAAGATGAACCATCGAGCGATCGCCGCCGTGCCCGCAGCGGCGATCTTCGGATGGTTATCTTAGTTCCAGCTTCAGTCTCGGCAGAAAGCGCCCCGGGATTACGGTCGATGCGATGACGCCGTCATCGACCGCGCCCATGCGGCGATAGAAATCGGCAGCGCCCGGATCGGCATCGATCGTCATGACCGTGGCGCCGCGGTTGAGCGCTGCTTTGACACACCAGGCGAAAAGGCTGCGGCCAATGCCAGTGGCGCGCGCGTCCGGATCGATGAAGAGCTTGTCGAGTTCGGCGATCTGGCCATCGGAGCGAACCTGCGCCAGACCGAGGATCCGCTCGCCATCGACGGCGATCTGCAGGTCCGAATCCTTCCAGTCCTCGGCCGTCAGCGTCAGCGCCGGACGGCAGGCCTCCAGGAAGGCGGCGTCGTATCCCCATACCGCTTTCGATCGCAGGCAAAGGTCGCTGAGCGCGGCCGCCAGTTCCGGCTGAGGGGTGCGCAACTTCGACATGGTTCTCCTCCCGATCGGCGTAATCTTGTGAGCGCATGTGGTCATCGCCGCGCCTGCGAACAAGGTCCCGCGCACTCAGCAGATATGTCATGCGATTGTTGTAATGCGTTGCAAAAGTTGATGCTTTCGCCACGCCACCATATCTTTGCGGCGGCCCAGGGCTGTGGCAGGATGGCGATGATGGCGCGACAGCTACGAGCGTGCCCGAGAAAAAGACAGAGACCCGGGAGAGGGATCGCGTGGAATTCGCTGGCGTCAAATGGAACTATGACCGCTCGGAATTGATTGCCGACGGCATCGTGCACGGCATCGGTCTTGCCGCCGCGCTCGTCGGTGTCACCGCACTGATCTTCTATGCGACGCTTTGGAGCACCAGCGGCCAACTCGCTGCCGCCGCCGTCTACGGGGCAGGGCTGCTCGCGACGCTGTCGATCTCGTTTCTCTACAATCTCTATCCGATCTCGCGGACCAAATGGTTCCTGCGCCGCTTCGACCATTCCTCGATCTTCATCCTGATCGCCGCGACCTATACACCGTTCCTGCAGCGCGGGTTGGAAGACCCGTTCCTGTTCGTGATGCTGATTGGCATCTGGGCGATTGCGGCCCTTGGCGTTGCGATCAAATGTCTTTTCCCCGGCCGGTTCGACCGGCTGGCGATCCTGCTCTATCTCGCCATGGGCTGGAGCGGCGTGCTCGCTGTCGGGCCGCTCTTGTCGGCGCTGACGGCAACGACACTGGTGCTGATCCTGATCGGCGGCATCATCTATTCCGCCGGCGTGATTTTCCATGTCTGGGAAAGGCTGCGCTTCCAGAACGCGATCTGGCACGGTTTCGTTGTGACCGGTGCGGCCGTTCACTATTCGGCCGTGCTGAGCTGCTTCAGCGCCGCAGCCTGAGCGGCGGTCAGTTCGGCGCTTCGCCCGCAACCGCAGCGACAGGCGGGTGCTGACAGCCTTCCGATGGCCTGAGGGCCTCCGCCATCCGCGAGATCACGCCGTCGAAACTGGTGAGCCGGCTCTTGCGGTACTGAAGGCGGAAATAGGCGGCGCTGCCGTCGCAGAGCGCGATGGCACGGGTATAAAACACTTCTTCGCCACGGACGCCCGAAAAGCTTGCCCAGGCTGCCGTCACCCGCGCATAGGCGATCCGCCAGTCGCCCTCGCGCTCGATCCCGATGCGGTCGTTGACGTCGGTCTCGAAGTCGCCATCCAGCAATGTGCTGCCAAAGACCGAAAGGGTCGCACCATTGTCGTTGGCATGAAAGCTGGCGCCGTCGCCATTGTCGCCCTGGCTCTGCAGTTCGAAGCCAGGCGGAATGTCGAGCACATAGCCGAAACGCGCATTGGCATAGGGTAGCCAATCGTCGGCGGCCGAGGTTGCCACGGCAGACGAAAGCAGGAGCGTGAGTGCTGTCAGGATGCGCAGCATGCGGGACCTCCTCTCGCTTGCTCGACCCAAAGTCTAGATAGCGCGGCTTCGGTGCAGGGCCTGTTCCTAATGGAACAGCAGCCCCCATGCCACTCCTTCCGCGCGCCGGTGTCAATCCTCGGTAAACGTCATCGCATGGCCGTTGAGGCAATAGCGAAGCCCCGTCGGCGGCGGGCCGTCCGGGAACACGTGACCGAGATGGGCGTCACAGTCGGCACAGCGGATCTCCGTGCGCACCATGAAGTGCGAGCGGTCCTCGATCTCGCGGATCGCCTGGTCGTCGATCGCAGCGAAATAGCTCGGCCAGCCGCAGCCGGAATCGAACTTGGTGTCCGAGCGGAAGAGGGCCCGGCCGCAACAGACGCATTCATAGGTGCCAGTCTGCTTGTTGTTGAGGAAAGGGCCGGTGAACGGACGCTCGGTACCCTGCTGTCGGGTGACGCGGTATTGTTCCGACGAGAGTATGGCCCGCCATTCCGCATCGGTCTTCACCACCTTGGGCGTCTTAACGGTCGTCATGAAAGATCTCCTGTCGTTGCGGCGACTATATAGGAATGCCGCCGGAAGCGCGCAATTCACGTCGCGGCCCGGCATTGCGGTCGACGGCGTGGCGTCAGGCGATCTCGCGGCGGATTACGGTCGGGCCGGCGCCGCGCCGGCGCTTGCTGTTGTTGTAGAAGGCGATGAATTCCGCTGCGGGCAACGCCTTGGAGAACAGCCAGCCCTGGCCATACTGGACACCGCGTTCGATGAGATAGTCGGCCTGCTCCTGCCGCTCGATGCCCTCGGCGACGATGTAGAGATCGAGCGACTTGGCAATGTCGATGATATGCGGCGTAATCGAACTGGTGGCAGAGTCCGTTCCGATCGTGTCGATGAAGGATTTGTCGATCTTCAGTGCGTCGAGCGGAAGCTCCTGCAGGTATTGCAGGCTTGAGTAGCCGGTGCCGAAGTCGTCGATCGCCACCGAGTGGCCGCGCCGGCGGGCCTCCTCGATCGTTGCGCGGGCCGATTTCACATCCATGAAGCCCCGTTCGGTCGCTTCCAGCCAGATCTGCTGGGTCAGTATGCCGGTGTTTTCCAGCACCGCCTGGATCACCGGCAGGATGCGCCCCGATTTGATGTCGTCGGCGGCAAGATTGACGGCAATGTGCAGCGAGCGATCCGCAAGGAGGACCGTTTTCAGCTCGGCAATCGTGGCATAGATGACCTGGTCGGTGATTTCTTCGATCAGGCCGTTCTCTTCCGCCAGCGGTATGAAGAGATCGGGGCGGACCATTTGCCCGTCGGGCCGCCGCCAGCGTACGAGCGCTTCGGCACCGACGCAGATGCCGGTCTTCAGTTCGATGAGCGGTTGATAGTGGACGATGAATTCGCGCCGCTGAACGGCGATGGAGAGCTCTCCGAGCGGCGAAAGGCGGCGCCGCGACAGCCAGACGACGAGGCCGACCATAAGCGCTGCGACCAGGGCGCCGACCGGCAGAAGCAGCAGGCGCTCCCGGTCCATGTCCTTAAAAATGGCGATGTTGGGGGCGCTCGCGACGGCGATCCAGTTTGCGCCATGGGAGGTTGCGAACAGATCGTCGGCGTTGCTGCCGGTTTCGGGAAGTTCGGCGAGCCGGGCCGTAAGCGACGCGTCAGGATTGTTCAGAGTGCCGATCAGGACGCCGTTTTTCGTGGCGACTGCAAGCCGGGTGCCGGGCTCCGCAATCACGTCGACAAATCGAGCCGGGTTGGTCAGTACGGTGTAGGAACGATAGCGAAACGCCGTCATGGGGGCGCCGGTACTGATCGTCGGGTACATCCGCGGGATGACTTCGACGCCGTTGCTCGCGAAGAAATCGGCGGGCGGAGAGCGGGTGAGACGGCGCGGCGGATAGCCCCACGACGTGCACCTGAGCAGCCCGTTTTCGAAATAGCCGATGTCTTCGATGGAGGTCGTATTGACGACGAGGGAGCGCAGCGCTGCGATATGTGTTGCCATACAGGGCGGCATGTCAAACCGGTCGGCGGCTTTCAGCGCCCGGGAGGCTTCCTCGAGCGCCGCATCGGCGCGCATGATGGCGTAGTCGGCAAGATGGGAAAGCCGTGTCTGCTCGCTGCGCACCGCGATCGACCAGGAAAGATAATAGGCCGCCATCATCGGCAGGATCGCGCCGAGTGCAGCCAGGATACTGGCGATGACGACTATGCGAGATCGTTCCAAGCAGGCCTCGCCCGTGATCGTTGTGTTGTTCCGTTTCATGCTGCTTGCGGCAGAAAGACGGTCGATGAGCCGGCGCCTTGCGGTTCACAGATATCGTCGAAGGCAGACGTTCCGAGCAGCCGTTGGTTTCCGCCGGCAGGCGGATCCAGGCTTCGTATTATTTTGAATTGAAGAAGCCTTTACGTACAACTACCACGTCTTATTGTCCCGATTCTAGGACGTTCGATCCTGCTGCGACGACAACTGAATATTATGCTAACAGCATTTTAATTGTTGTCGGCCGCCTCCGCACGAAACGAACGAATCTGATAGTGTTTGGACTGCTGCGTCCGATCTCCGAAGCGACTTAACGGCACATAACGTCGATTTTATCTGGATAAGGCTTGAGGCGCCACAACCCTTCTTTTATGTCGGGTCTTCGATTGATTGTATCGTGAAAACATAAAGGAGCAGGCCAGGACGATGGATGTTGCGGCCCTGACATTTCTGGCTCTCGCACTCCCTTTCGTGGGAGCTTTGGTCGCGCCGCTGCTCACGCGCCTCCTCGGGCACAATGCGGCCTGGGTTCTGGCACTCTTCCCGGCGGCCATTGTCCTGCATTTCACCCGCTTCTGGCCGGACGTGGCCAAAGGCGAGGTGGTCACCGGCGGCTATGCCTGGATCCCGTCGTTCAATGTCAGCTTTTCCTGGTTGATCGATGGCCTGTCGCTGACTTTCGTCCTGCTGATCGCCGGCATCGGCATGCTGATCGTGCTCTATTCAGGCGGTTACCTGAAAGGCCATCCACAGCAGGGACGGTTCTTCTCGTTCATCCTGATGTTCATGGGATCGATGCTCGGGCTTGTCGTGTCCGACAGCTTCCTGATGCTCTTCGTCTTCTGGGAACTGACCTCGATCACGTCGTTCCTGCTGATCGGTTTCGATCATTCGCGCGAAGCGGCAAGGCGCGCAGCCCTTCAGGCGCTGATCGTGACCGGAGGAGGGGGCCTGTTCCTGCTCGCAGGACTTCTGATCATCTGGAACGTCAGCGGAGTCACCCAGCTTTCGCTGCTCATGGCCTTTGGTACGGAGATGCGCGAGAGCCCGTTCTATCTGGCCGCGCTCATTCTCGTCCTCGGTGGAGCCTTCACCAAGTCGGCGCAGTTTCCGTTCCATTTCTGGCTGCCGAACGCGATGGAAGCACCGACTCCCGTTTCGGCCTACCTGCATTCCGCGACAATGGTGAAGGCCGGCGTCTATCTGTTGATGCGGCTCAATCCCGTGCTCGGCGGCACGCCCGAATGGCAGATCCTGCTGCCGCTCTTCGGCGGCGCCACGCTCGTCATCGGCGCAGCTCTTGCTTGCCGCCAGACCGATCTGAAGCTGATGCTCGCCTATACGACCATGGCCTCGCTCGGGCTGCTGGTCATGCTGACCGGTCTCGGCTTCCCGCACGCGATCGAGGCGGCGGCGCTCTATCTTGTCGCACACTCCCTGTTCAAGGGTGCCCTGTTCATGGTTGCTGGCATCATCGATCATGAGACCGGCGCGCGTGACGTGACCAGGCTCGGGGGCTTGCGCTCCGCCATGCCGCTTACGTTCGTCATTGCGCTTGCAGCCGCATTTTCGATGGGCGGCCTGTTCCCCTTCTTCGGCTTCATCGCCAAGGAGGAAATCTACTACGCGCTCTCCGGCTTCGACCGGCGCTCCGTGGTCTTTGCGGCAATCGCGATCCTTGGCAATGCTCTGATGTTCGCGGTGGCCTTTGCCGTCGCCCTCAAGCCTTTCATCGGTGCGAAGGTGGAGACGCCGAAGGCGGCGCACGAGGCGCCGGTGCTGCTCTGGCTCGGGCCGGCGCTGCTTGCCGCCAAGGGGCTTTCCGCCGCCTTGCTCTCGGGGTTGACCCACGAACTCGTGTCGACGCCGATGGCATCGGCGATATCAGGCGAACCGCGTGCGGTCACGATGTCCGTCGTTCCGCATGTCGGGGTGCCGCTGGCCATGTCGACCGCGACCGCGTTGATCGGGATCGTTTTCTACCTGAAGCTCGATCGTTTGCGTGGTTTCATCGCCGCAATCCTTGCCGATATCGGCTGGGGGCCGGACCGTGGTTTCGACCAGCTCATCCGCGGGCTCGTTCGTTTTTCCGTCGGGCTGACGCGCCGGCTGCAATCCGGCCGCCTCGACGTCTACATGACGGCGACCTTCATCCTGGTTGCCTGCGTGCTGCTGGTCGTTCCGCTCACCTACGGCGAACTGCCGCGCGCGCCGTTCTTTGCACCCGACGTGCCACTGCACGAGCTTGCGATCATGGCCATCGCGGTCATCGGTCTCGTTGCCGTCGTGCTCGCTCCGGATCGGCTGACAGCGATCGTCTCGCTCGGCATCCAGGGCTTTGCCGTTGCCGTCATCTTCCTGCTCTATGGTGCGCCGGATCTTGCCTTCACCCAGTTCATGATCGAGACGCTGTCGGTCGTCGTCCTGGCACTGGTGATGACGCGCCTCAGGCTCTCGCCGTCCGACCATCGGCCGCTTGCCCAGAAGGTCCCGGATTTTGCCATTGCACTCGCCTGCGGCTTGGGTTTCGGCCTGATGCTACTGAAGACGACGGGCGTTCCCTTTGACTCCGCGCTGACGGAATTCTTCAATCTCTATTCGAAATCGATCGCGCACGGCGCCAATGTGGTGAACGTCATCATCGTCGATTTCCGCGGTACGGACACGCTGGGTGAGATCGCCGTGGTGATGGTCACCGGTCTTGCCATCCTGTCGCTGGTCCGCTTGAGGGCTGGTTCTCTCCGCCGCATCGCCGACAATGATCCGGATGCGGAGGAACGCGCATGATGTCGGTGATCTTCCGGGCCGTCGCCCCTTTTCTCACCAGCCTGATGGTGCTGTTTTCGATCTTCGTGCTGCTGCGAGGCCACAACGAGCCCGGCGGCGGCTTCATTGGCGGGTTGATCGCGGTTTCGGCGCTGGCGATCTACGGCATCGCCTGCGGCGTCGAGACGGTGCGCCGTGCAATCTATTTTCACCCGATGACGATTGCCGGCGCGGGGCTGTTCGCAGCGACGGTCGCCGGCCTGATCTCGATTGCGGCACGCGTCCCCTTCATGACCGGTCTCTGGATCTATCCTTCGGTTCTCGGCCTGGAAGTCCCGTTCTCGACGGTGATGCTGTTTGATTGCGGCGTCTATCTCGTCGTCGTCGGGGCGATCAGCTCGATTGCGCTTTCGCTCGAAGAGCGGGGAGGCGAGTGATGGAAGCCTGGTTCGCGCTGCTCGTCAGTATCTTCTTCACGGTTGCCGTCTACCTGCTGCTGTCGAAATCCATCATCCGGGTGTTGCTTGGTGTTGCCATTCTCGGCAATGCCGTCAATCTGCTGATCTTCACCGGAGGGCGGCTGACGCGCGGCGTGCCGCCGGTCGTCCCCGGCCACCAGGACGCGCTCACGGGACCGGCGGCAAACGCTCTGCCGCAGGCACTGATCTTGACAGCGATCGTGATCTCCTTCTCCTTCTTCGCTTTCTTGCTGGTTCTCGCGTGGCGCGCCTACGAGGTGCTGCAGACCGACAATACCGACGAGATGCGCGTCGCCGAGCCGAAGGACGAGCCGGCTCCGCCGCTTGGATACTGACCGACCCATGGCCGCTTCAACTTCTCCCCACGCAGATCTTTCCGCCGCACTCGTTCTCGAGCCGGTCGCTTCTGCCGATTGGCTGGTGATCCTGCCGGTCGCCTGGTGCCTGGCGATCGGCGCACTGCTTGTCATGCTGCGCCGAAAGATCGATTGGCACCCTTACATCGCTGTCCTCGGACTGGCCGGTCTCGTGTTGATAGACATTCTCCTGCTTCGGCATGTGCTTGCGAGCGGTCCGGTGACAATGGTCATGGGACGCTGGCTGCCGCCCTTCGGCATTGCCTTCACCGTTGATCTGACGGGCGCTCTCTTTGCGTTGACCGCCTCGGTGGTGGCACTCGCCGGCGGGATCTATTCGCTCGCGGATATCAACGACAGCGGTCGGCGCTACGGCTTCTACCCGTTCCTGATGCTGCTGATGGCCGGCGTTTCGGGTGCATTTCTGACGGGTGACATCTTCAACCTCTACGTCTGGTTCGAGGTGCTGCTGATCTCGTCGTTCGGCCTCATCGTGCTCGGCTCCGAGCGCGAGCAGATCGACGGAGCGGTGAAGTATGGTTTCCTCAATCTGGTCGCGACCACCCTGTTTCTGATCACGACAGGCTATCTCTATGCGAGCTTTGGCACGCTCAATATGGCCGATATCGCCCGCAAGGCAGGAGGCCTTGCCGGCACGGCGCCGCTGATGACGCTGACGGCGCTCTTCGTGCTGGCCTTCGGCATGAAGGCGGCGGCGTTCCCGGTCAATTTCTGGCTGCCGGCCTCCTACCATACGCCGCGCGTCGTGGTGTCGGCGCTCTTCGCCGGCCTGCTCACCAAGGTCGGCATTTACGCCCTGATCCGCGTCACCGTCATGCTGCTGCCGCTCCAGCGCGAGGAACTGAGCTTCGTCATTGCCCTTGCCGGCGCGCTCACCATGCTCGTCGGTGCCTTCGGGGCGCTGGCGCAATCGGATTTCCGCCGCATGCTCGGCTATCTCGTGGTCTCCGGCATCGGCTCGATCCTCGCCGGGATTGCGGTCGGCGGGCCGGGCGGCATTGGCGGCGCGATCTTCTACGCGCTGCACTCGATGCTCGTCATGACTGCGCTTTATTTCGCATCCGGCGTTGCGGCCAAGCTCGGTGGCAGCTTCTCGCTTTCGTCGCTGGCAGGCCTTTATCGTCGCCACGCCGGTTTCGCGGCGCTGACGCTCATGCTGGCCTTCGCCGTTTCCGGTCTGCCGCCATTCTCCGGCTTCTGGCCGAAGGTCATGCTGGTCAAGGCGGCGCTCGATATCGGCGCCTGGTGGCTGGCCGCGGCCCTGCTTTTCACCGGCTTCCTGACGACTGTTGTCACCGGGCGTTTCTTCCTGCTGGCCTATTGGCGCGATGCGGCAGCCGGGGAGGTCACGACCGCTTCCGCGACGATCTCGCCGGCGGCGCTGCTGCCGCTCACCGTACTGGTCATCCTGGCTTTGGCGATTGGTCTCTACCCGGAGCCACTGCTTTCGACCATTCAAAGCGCTGCTGCCTCGCTCGCTGAGCCCTCGGCCTATCTGAACTCGGTTTTCCCGGGAGGTGCCCCGTGACCAAGTTCCTAACCATCAACCTGGTGTTCACGGCGATCTGGGGTGCGATCAGCGCCAGTTTCTCGCTGGCCAATCTGATCCTCGGCTTCGCCGTTGGAGCGCTGTCTCTATGGCTGATCCGCCGCGAGCTCCAGCCCATCACCTATCCGGTGCGTCCGCTCAGACTGTTGTTGTTGACCGCTCTCTTTTTCAAGGAACTCGCAATCTCGGCCACAAAGGTCGCGCTCATGGTCATCCAGCCGAAGATGAAGCTGAAGCCCGGCATCTTTGCCTATCCCTTGACGGTCAGGAGCGATTTCGAAATCGCGTTGCTCGCCAATCTCATCACGCTGACGCCTGGGACCTTGTCGGTCGACGTTTCCGACGACCGCCGGACGCTCTACGTCCATGCGCTCGATTGCGCCGATCCCGGCGGCCTCAGGCGCGATATCGCCAACGGCTTTGAACGGCGGATAAAGGAGGCTTTCGAATGAGCCTGCCAGACCAGATCGAAGCCCTCGCTACGGGCTTCGCACTTATCGCGCTGTCTGTTGCCCTTCTGATTACTGTCTGGCGCATCATCCGCGGCCCGACCTTACCGGACCGCGTGCTCGGCCTCGACATGTTGGTGGCGATCGCCATTGGCCTGATTGCCGTCGTCGCGATCCGCACCGGTTTCAACCTCTACATCGATATTGCCATTGCCCTTGGCTTGGTCGGCTTCCTCGCGACCGTCGCCTTTGCCCGCTTCATCCTGGCTCGCGGGCTTTCGCCAGAGACGGCCAACGTTGAGCGTAGCTCGCCGGAATCAAAGCGCGCGTCCGCACCGAGATCCAATGCGGTCCGTCGCAAGTATAAGGGAGGGCGCCGATGAACCCCGTCCTGGACATGGCCGTTGCTGTATTGGTTGCCGCTCTGTTGATCGTCGGCGCGATCTTTTCGCTGCTTGCGGCAATTGGCATCTTGCGTTTTCCCGATCTCTACACCCGTATGCATGCAGCGTCTAAGGCCGGCACCGTAGGTTCAGGCCTGTTGCTGCTGGCTGCGGGCGTTCATTCTCTGGATGCGGCGATACTGATTCGGGCGCTTGCAGGCTTCTTCTTCTTCGTTCTGACTGCACCAATCTCGGCTCATCTCTTGGCAAAAGCCGCACATCAGGCCGGTTACAAACTTACGAAGCTGTCAGTTGTAGATCAGCTTCCACAAAAGTAGAGCCACGTCATCGCTGATCGATGACATTTCTGAATCTGTATTTCAGAACTTTGCGATGCAGTGTGGCCATTTTAGCAATTCGGAGATAAAGTTGCTAACTGTCGGCAAATTTATGTTTGGACATTTCACGCATCGATGTTAATCGAGTAAATGTAAAGTGTCGTCGTGGAAATACTTTGATCTGAAATTCCAGCTTGAGTTGTGAATGTTGGTTGTTGCTTTGAGAGTTCGGTCGTCCCGGTGACTCGGCAGCAGGTTTCGTAATCAAAATTCCTACTCTTGATATCGTGGCCGGCGTTTGTCCTTGCCGCGTTTGATGGTCCATCCCAAGGCAGCGAAGGCTTCCTGGCGGCTCTTGCAAGCGTTCCTCCCCCGAGACGCCGTTTCGGGTTGTGCTGAAGTCCGATAGGAGAAAGAAATGACTGAAACAGCGCTTGGCGCGAGCCATGAACTTCTGGTTGAGCTGACGGCGGAAATCGTTGCCGCCTACGTCAGCAATCACGTGGTTCCCGTCGCCGAGCTTTCCACGCTGATCGCAGATGTGCACTCGGCGCTCAACAACACCGCGGCGCCGGCACCGGTCGTCATCCCCGTTGAAAAGCCGAAGCCGGCCGTGTCGGTTCGCAAGTCCGTCCAGGACGACCAGATCACCTGCCTCGAATGTGGCGGCACCTTCAAGTCGCTGAAGCGCCACTTGATGACTCACCACAATCTGTCGCCGGAAGAATATCGCGAGAAATGGGACCTGCCGACCGACTACCCGATGGTCGCGCCCGCCTATGCGGAAGCACGCTCGCGTCTCGCCAAGGAAATGGGCCTCGGCCAGCGCCGCAAGCGCCGTGGCAAATAAGACTTCAACCGTCTGGTGAAGCCTTGCGGCTGGTTGCTGCAATTTGCCTGACGGCATTTGGTTTGAACACAAGGGCCGGGCCTGAGCGTCCGGCTCTTGTGTTTTGTACTGTCAGCAGCGCGGTCGCTGCGGCAGGTCCTGACGGCGCCTTGAAGCCTTTCGCGCAAACGTGCGCAGCGGTTTTGCGATAACGACATGCGAAATATCATAAAACTTAAAGCGCAAGGCGCGAACCTGAGAGATCGCGACGCGCTTTAGGCGGCCAGCCGAAGCTCGGCTTCGTTCTTGATGCGGCGGATCATCGAGCGCAGGCCATTGGCGCGCTGCGTCGACAGGTGCTCGATCAGGCCGATCTTGCCGAAGGTATCGATCGCATCGGTCTTGGCGATCTCCGAGGCATGTTTGCCGGAATAGATGGCGAGCACGATTGCGACCAGGCCGCGCACGATATGCGCATCCGATTCACCTTCGAAAGTCAGGACAGGGTCCTCCGGATTGCCGGCCGCCTGGGTGACGAGCCAGACCTGGCTGGCGCAACCCTGAACCTTGTTTTCCTGGGTCCGCTTGGCTTCCGGCATGTCCGGCAGAGCTTTGCCGAGTTCGATCACATAGCGATAGCGATCCTCCCACTCGTCGAGGAAGGCGAAATCGTCGATGATCTGGTCAAGCGTCGTCATGGTCCGGGTCCAGTTATCAGGAGATTATACGCCCGCCGGTCCTTGCCGCGAACGAGGTTCGTCCCTGTTCATGCCCTTTCCCATCAGGCATGCAGGTTTTCAGCCCTCATATAGGGGATGGCAAGCCCATTGAGAACCGTCAATAACAGTTACCTTGGGCATCGGCGGCATTTCGCCGGCGCGGTCAGATCGAAACGCTTGTTGGGAAGATGAAGGCATTTCCGGCGCCTGCATCGATCCCGCCGAGTTTGCCGACGGCCGCCGACAAGGCATGGCCGGCCGCGCGCGCATCGTCAGCGTTACGGGCAGATCCCTCGGTGCGCAACTCCTGCTCGGCCTTTCGCAACAGCTGCTTTATCTGCTCGGCAAGCGATTTGAGTTCGGCGGCCACTTTCGCGGTGGCGCCGGACTCACCGTCATCGTCGCTGAATTCGCGATAGGCGCGCTCCGCGAAGCTTGTCGGCTCTGCGGACGTGGCTGCATCGTTTCCGGGGATAGCACCTTCCACTTGCGCACTGCCGGCATCTGCCAAGGCGGCCACGGCCGCAGCGGAGGCAACACCGTTTATCGCTCCGGCACCGTCTGCGCCGGCCAACTGCTGGGCTGCCCTGCCGAGTTGCTGAGCGAGTTGCTTGGCGAGCCTTGCGAGCGTTTCCGGATCCGATGCAAAGAACCGGAGCATGCGAAGCTGTTCCTTGATGTCGTCGAGCTTCTTCTTTGCTGCGGCGGCGCGGTCGGCAGTGTCTTCGTCGGTGCCGAGGAGCAATGCGGCCGATGCCGGGCTCTTGCCTTCGACGGCGGTCGATGTGCCGGCTGTCGCTGGCCGCGTCACGCCCGCATTCGAAAAAAGCCCGTAGATCTGCATTGGGTGCCTCCGCTTGCCGTGCGGCGGACCTAAGCAGCCACGACTTGTGCGTGGCTGGCTCTTGGCGATCAAAGGTTGCGCCTGAAAAGAAAACGCCGCGAGGGGATGGGATCCTCGCGGCGGCCACGACAGGGCGGCAAGTCAGGCAGTTAAGTTGCGAATGGGTGGCCCGCCGGTCTCGACCGAGGGCTTGGCATGACTACTGGATGATCGCGGCCTTGG
This sequence comes from Ensifer sp. 22460, assembly GCF_052044935.1. NCBI lineage: Bacteria > Pseudomonadati > Pseudomonadota > Alphaproteobacteria > Hyphomicrobiales > Rhizobiaceae > Ensifer > Ensifer sp. 22460. Next base: position 61,129 of record NZ_JBQENZ010000001.1, on the reverse strand, counting down.
GATCGAGGCGCTTTTCCGGAACCGGCGTGCGCTTGAAGACAGGCTCTGCATCGATGGTGCTGACCTCGGTGGCGGGTGCTGCCACATCGGCAGCGGGCTTGACCGTGCCGGTCATGACCGGTGTGACCGTTCCGGTCATCACCTTGGCATCGGGTTGGGCCGCATCGGTTTCGGCAAACTGGGTATCCAGGAACTCATAGGCGATACGAGCGCCTTCGCGGGCCCTGTGGCCGAGGGCGACGAAGGTCTCTGCCCCTTTCTCGCAAATCTCAGGCTTCTGGATGCAGATGGCGCTGATGTATTGGAAGGCCTCATTGGCGGCGGCGAAGGTGTCGCCAAGCTCGACCTTGGGAGCGTGCTCCAGCTTCTGCGAGCTCGACGGATCGAGGAATGGCAGCAGCACCAGCACCAGCGAAAACCAGAATGTCGCCTTGATGAGAAACCACATGTTCTGCCCATCCTTCGTTCAGCTGCCTGAGCTCGCCAGTCTTCTAGCCGGCTTTTGTGCCTTCGGCATCCCGCAGCGCCGTCGTATCCCCTGATACCCGTTCACGCTGCCGTCGTTTCCTCGGGGAGCTGCTGCCTTCGAGGCAGCGTCCGTCCCTTTGTTGACACCGACATTAGGACGGGATTCACAAGACGGCTTTTCCAAAACGAGCGGCATTTGCTTCAAATTTTAATGAAATGCCGCCGTCGAGTGCTTTGCCGCGCATTTGTGTCGCATTTTAGCTTTCGCCGTTAAGGTTCGTGGCGGGACCCTGTGTGCGAAGCCCGGAAGCGTCGGCAATGGCGTGCCGGCGGGCTCGCCACAATCGTTAACGCTGTGCAGAAAATGCACAGAAATCCGTTGCTTACGCCCCGTTAACCACAAGAAATGAAGGTCGCTCAATTTGCTCCAAAACGGGATTTTTCGGCCGTTTCGCACCGTTCCGGCACGGGCGCGTTTATTCTTTCATTAAGCCGGGGATGCGAGATTCCGACATGTCACGAGGCGGTCTGAATCGCGGTTTCCAAATAGGGGAAATCGGTCGCGCCAGCCTCGCAAGAACAACAAATGTAGCAGGGTAAAGCGTGAGCGTATTGCGTAACATGGCTGGCAGATGGGCGTCCCGCGTGGACGAGATCGCGGCCCTGTGGCTGCCCCGTCGTGAGGCTTCTTCGCCCGCCGGGCGCCGCGACACGAAACGTTTGCGCACTGTTGCGGCCGTGTCTTTGACGACACTGCCGGTGGCGCCGCTCGCCCTGTCGCTCGCCATGCCCGTGTCCTCGGCCCTACCGCTCGGAACCGCTCTTTGGGCTTCCGCTTCGCTACTGGCGGCAGCCGTGGCGATCGCTCGCGGCCGAGCGCCGGAAACTGCTGCGCCGGCTCCGTCCGATCCCGTTCTCCGGGACCTCTCGGCAGCCTATGACCTGTTTGCGGGCCTCGTGACCGTGCATGACCTGCGCGGCAATGTCCTTTCCGTGCATGGGCGCGATGCCGCCGAGCACCTGACGCTGATGCGCGACCCGGCGGGCCGCGGCTTCATCGAGCAGATTCACGTCTCCGACCGCATTACGTTCCTGAGCGCGATCGACATCCTTCGCCAGGGCGGCGATCGGGCGACGGTCGATATCCGTATCGAACGGCGGACCTTGCCGATCGAAGGCGAACAGTTCGTCTACATGTCCTGCGACTTGGCGCCCTTGCGCGATCGCGATGGCAACTTGACGGCGATCCTTGCGCAGTCGCGCGATGTCTCTCAGGAGGCAGGCCTGCGCGCCGAGGCGGCGGCCCGGACCGCCGAAGCGGAGTCTGCGAACGATGCCAAGACCCGTTTCCTCGCCGCCGTCAGCCACGAGCTGCGCACGCCGCTCAATGCGATCCTCGGCTTTTCCGACGTGCTGGGCGGCGAGTATTTCGGCAAGCTCGAGAACGATCGCCAGCGCGAGTATGTGAGCCTCATCCACAAGTCGGGCGAACATCTGCTCTCCGTCGTCAATACCATGCTCGATATGAGCAAGATCGAGGCGGGACGCTACGAGCTCATGCCCGAGCCGTTCCGCGTCGCCGAGGCGGTTGCCGCCTGCGAGGCGATGCTGTCGCACCAGGCCGCGGAAAAGGGCGTCAAGCTCGTCAGCCGCGTCACCCGCGGCATTGGCGAAGTCAATGCCGACCAGCGCGCCTTCCAGCAGGTTCTCATCAACCTGGTCGGCAACGCCGTGAAGTTCACCGACCATGGCGGCGTCGTGACGATCGACGCTGAAGTGGACGGTGCGATGCTGAAGCTCTCGGTCAGCGACACCGGCATCGGTATTGCCGCCGACAAGCTGGAGCTGCTCGGTCAACCTTTTGTCCAGATCCAGAACGACTATACACGCCGCTACGAAGGCACGGGTCTTGGCCTTTCGCTGGTCAAGGGCCTCGTTGCCCTTCATGGTGGCGACCTCACGATTCGCAGCCGCGAGGGTGAGGGGACCGTCATCGTCGTGACGATACCGCGCGACGGCTCCGGCATCGCCGTTGCCGAGCAAGAAGAGCAGCGTTCGTCGGTGACGGTGGAATTTCCGCCGCGCCTACGCGACGGAGAGGCGAGGCCGGCCGCCGAAGGAGGGCGGTCCGAAGACGTTGGTTTGAACGAGGAACGGGGATATGGCGCCGCGCAAGCGAAAACAGCCTGAACGGAAGAAGGCCGCGCGGCGTGCGCCTGGCCTGGCCGTGCGCGGGCTGGCTCTTGCCGGACAGGGTGTTGGGCTTGCCGGCCGGCTGATGGCGCGCCATCCCCTGGTCTCTGGCGGCTCGGCCGCCTTCCTGGTCGTGTTTTCCTTCGTTGCCGCCAATGCCATGTGGTACCAGCACGGTGTGCACCCGTCACCGCTGATGCGCACCCGCGTGCCGCTCGTCAGCGCCGAAACCGCGCAGCGGATCGCCATCGCCAAGGGCGAAGAGATCGAGCCGCGCAACGTGACCACCTTCGTCATCGAGCGCGAGGGCGAGGCCAAGGCGGACAATGTCGAGGACGTGATAGCTGTGGCTTCCGCGGATCTGCCGACGGAAAAACCGTCGCCTGAGCGCGTGGCAAGCGTGCCCGGTGGCGCGACCTCGAAGCTCGTTGCCGACATCCAGAAGGAACTGAACCGCGTCGGCCTTTATGACGGCGCGCCGGACGGGCGCAGCGGCCCACGGACGGCGGCCGCGATCCTGCGCTTCGAAGCGCAGGCCGGCCGCGCCGAGACGGGTTCGGCCAGTACGGAGTTGCTGCAGGCACTTCGGGCGGCACCTGGCGATCAGGCTGCTCAGGTCATGCCGGCGGGAAGACCTCTCGCCGAGGCCAAGGGCAGTGGCGTTGAGATCGATCCGGTCGCTGCCGCCATTCGTTCCTCCGAGAAGGAGAGCAATTTCGTTCCGCGTGCCGAAATCCCGGTTTCGAGCGCCTTGGTGCTGAACATCCAGAAGGGGCTGAGCAACCTCGCCTATGCGGATGTGACGGTCGATGGCGTCGCCGGAGCGCAGACGCGGGCGGCGATCCGCCATTTCGAGAAACATTACCGCCTGCCGCAGACCGGTGAACCGAATGCCCAGGTCTTGAAAAAGCTCAAGGAAATCGGCGCACTCTGATTGCCAGTGGGGTTTGACCGCGCCGCCGATTTGCCTGCGCCGTCCAGCGCGTGTATCAGCCTTTCATGCGCCTGAAGTCTCACATCTTCGTCTCGTCCCTCTTGCGCCGCGCGTTTTCGCTCGGCGGCTATGCGGCCGTGCTGCGCAAGGGAGCGGAGGAGGCCGGTGCGATCTTCATCCGCCAGCGGACGCGGCTCGGCACGGAGACGCTCTTTGCCCCGGCGCCGCAGAATTTCTTCGACGACGAAGTCGCGCTCGGCCGCAAGTTCGAAGTGAGGCTGCGCGACAGCGATACTGAGCGGGTCGATGCGGCGCTCGCAGGCGAAATCCGCTTCGATCCGGATTGCTGGATCGTGGAGATCGAGCTGGACGACCATGGCGATCTGTTCGAGGTGGTTCCGGAGGAAGGGGCAAGCCGGCCCTGACACCGTCTTGCCGATCGCAATGGCCGCATCGCAGGACCGCAGGCTCCGACGGGTCGCGAGTGGAGTTGGACCATCGAAGCGATGAAGCAGCTTTTCTAGGGCGGGCGAGGACTCACCGGTACGCCCAGGCATGTTCCCGAAACGGGAAGCAGACCGCGTCAAGGCGAGGAGCAGGATGAGTATTTTCTGCGCCTAGCCGCGTCGCCCGCCGAAAAGCCGCTGGGGCTGCACATTGCCGGCGGCCGCTGCAATCTTGCGGGCGCCGATCTGCCGCGCATCGTTGGCGGGATTTTCGGCAAAGTAGGCTTCGTGCCTTGCCGCTGGAGCGCTTTCTTCGGCCTCTGCCTCGAACCAGCCATCGAGCTGTTCGCGGCAGGCGGTACGGTTCATGGCGCCGATCAACGCTTCCGCATGGCTCGTCTCGCCGAAGGGCTCACGAAGATGCGGATACAGGGCCTGAAGCACGAAACCGGCATCGGTCGCCTGGACATCGAGCGCGACGAGGCTCGTCGCAAGCCGCTGTCCGGAAATATCGAGCAGGATGCGCTCGACGTGGGCGTCCTTGGTGCCGAGCGCCTGGCCGAGGACGCGCGAGAACAGGATGATCTCGCCGCTGCGGGCAAAGCGAACAAGCAATGCAGCATGCACGTCATTGATTGCCTCGGATGAGGCGGCCGGCGTGGGGTTGCGTGACCCCGCTCGCGCCAGGGTCTTGATCTCGTGCCTGAGCGCTTCTTCGCGGGCGGTGCGCAAGGAAGCGGCTGCAGCCTCCGGGTATGTCTGTTCCGCCACCGCCTGCTTTGCCGCGCTGCTGCGCGCGGCAAGCCCGAGTGGATTGTGGTGCTCGACCAGGGCATCGACGACAAGAGGGGAGAGGTTGGGACGCCGCGCGATTGCTGCGGCATGTTCCGGCCCGCGCTCGCGGATGACCGCAATGAGAGTGCGGTCGGCTATCGCCTTCGAACGCGTCAGGAAAATCGCGGCAATCGAAATCGGCATGCCGCCGATCAATGCGGCGACTGTTTCGGGGATCTGCGAGCACTGGGAAAGGGCTGCCGCCGCCTGACGGCGCGCTTCGTTGCTGGAGCCGAGGAAGAGCGGTTCGAACAGTTCGGCAAACTGCTTCATATCGGATTTGCGGGGGATGCGCAGGCTTTCGAAACCGGTAACCGTCGCCATCAGGACAACGTCCTTCAAGCGGCCGGTCTGTGGCCTTTCCAACTCACGAAAGCGATCCGTCACGGTAATTCCCTGCACGCAAAACATGATCGCCGTTTCCGGTGATCCGGAAAGGCACACGTCGCAAAAATTAGAAGAAAAGCGTTAGCGCACTGTTAACTATGGATGTTGGAGCTTTATTCAGGCTTACGGCACATGCGTGGCGCGCGACAGGGCCGCCCATTCGCCCCGCTGGCCCCGCATTTCTCGGGGACATCCGCGGCATCAGCCATAAAAAATCCACATGCGGTCAGGAGTTATCGCGGCGACGGTCAAGGGCTCCGGACGCCCGCCGACGTTTGGAGGCCAAATGAAGAGGGGCCTCTCCATGGGAGATATGGAACTGTGAAGAAATTTATCCTGCGCGCAGCGGCGGTCTGTGCGCTCCTCGCGGCCCCGGTTGTCGCCGAGGCTGCCGAAGGCTTTGCCACTGCCAATGTGAACATGCGCTCCGGTCCGAGCACCCGCTATCCGGCGGTATCGATGATCCCGGTCGGCGAATCGGTGGAAATCCACGGATGCCTTGCAGATCTGCCGTGGTGCGATGTCTCGTTCTACGGTGGGCGCGGCTGGGTCGCCGGGCGTTATGTCCAGGCCGACTATCGCCGCAATCGCGTTTACGTCGAGCCCCGCTATTATCGCCCGCTCGGAATTCCAACGGTCGTCTTCCAGTTCGACAACTATTGGGACCGCAACTACCGCGGTCGTGACTTCTATCGCGAGCGCGATCGTTGGCGCCACGGACCGGATTGGGTCGACGACCGCCGGAATCGTCGCGACTGGGAGCGCCAGCGCGAGCGCGACCGCCGCGACTGGGAAAGTGACCGCCGCCGCGAGCGCCGGGACTGGGAAACCGGTGAACGTGAAGACGAGTGGCGGCGCCGCGAGAGCGAATGGAACCGCGAGCAGACCGTGCGTGAAGAGCGCCGCGAATGGGAACGTCGCAGCGACGGCGTGCGCGTTCGCCAGAACGATGACGGCATCTACGAAGGCGCCCGCCCGGCACCGTTTGTTCGGTGCCAGTTCGACGATCCGAACTGCGAAAACTGACGTGGAGCGCCTGAAACGGCGTTCTTGCGTTGGACTGGAAAACGGGCGGCTCTGGCCGCCCGTTTGCTTTTCGGCGCTCCGGTTTTCTGCAGCTTCTGGCGGAACCAAACGCCATCCGGAGCGTTGAGACGGCGCAGACAAGGGAGCATTGTAATGGTGGAAAAGAAACTGGAGGCCGTGCAGACAGTCAGCGAAAACGTTTCGCAGGCGCAAGCGCGTGCTGAGGTTGATGTGCAGATTGCCGAACTGCGGGCGGAAATCGCCCGGCTGACCGAAGCAGTCTCTGCGATTGGCAGCGGCACGAGGGCAGTCGTGCAGGGCGAGGCGGAGTTGATGGTGGAACGCGTTCGCGAGCGCGTGCGCGAGGAGCCGCTGTCGACGCTGGTGGCGGTTGCCGGGGTGTCGTTTCTGTTTGGCCTGATCTCGCGACGCTAGCGAAAAGCCGCGGTTTGCGAACCGCCGCTCCGGGTTGTTACCTCGGATACATCTCGGGGGCTCGTCTGGCGAGATAATGAATCTAGGTTGGTGTTGCAGCGGTGTATTAGCAATCTGTTAACCAGCCTATGGCTCAATCGGGGCGGACCCGTTATCATCGGGCTGCGTCGTGTGAACCAGAAGAGCAACATCCGGGCGACCGGAAGAAGGAGCAAACGAGAAAAGCGCGCCTGTCCAGGCAAGGCCTGGAAAAATGCGCTGGCCCGAGAGGGCAGGGTGAAATCTGTACGGTAGTTCATCCGTCTCAAGACTTTGTGGAGACGAGCATGGCAGACGTGATCAGAATTCAGGACCGAAAGGTTCGCGTACCGCCGCGTAGACCGCCGGCCATATCGGGCGGGGCCAAAGTGCTTCTGTTTACCGGTATCCGCTACGAACGCCTCGACCGCGACCCGCAGCCGACGGCACCCGATGGACGCCGGATCAAGAAGCAGTAACGTTCGATTTCCCGCATCGGCGGCCGGTTACGACCGGGCGCGCGTCCTTGGCCCGAAACCTCAGGGTCCTTCACCATAATTCCTGCACTGAACGTAGTCTTTGCGTTGGCTGTCTGCCGCGCGCAACCGCGACAGCGCGGTCAGATGCCTTCACGTCCGAAGCATCTAAAGCGCCGTGCGTTCAAATGAACGCACTAAGGTCGCTCTAGCACTTTGTTTCTAGAGCATCTTTCCGCTTCAAGTGATTCCACTTGAAAGCGGGATACTCTAGCGCCGAAATGGCTCGCAGCTTGATTCCGCAAGGAAATTGCGGACCTGCTCCTCGAAACTGTCGACTGGCGCCATCGCTCTCAAAACGGCGTAGCCGTCCTGTTCCTTCATCTCCACCATGATCGATTGTGCCAGTGCCTCCGGCGGAGACTTGCGCAGTTCTACCAGCTGAATCGGCGTCGCGACGACAAGATCGAGCTTGCCGTTGACCGCCGTGTGGTCGTTCATGCTGAAGACTTCGTTCGAATTGCTGTCGAAGACCGCGAGCGACCAGAACGGCACGCTGCCGCTGGCGAGGAAGCGCGCCGGCCCGTCCGAGATCGAGAAGCTGCAAACGGCCGCCCTGAGATAGGGATCGTCATTGGCAAGGCCGGTCGACCCCGGCGTGCTCGTCAGCGCGAAGAAACTGTCCATCTCGAGCAGCCCCAGCACGCGGGTATAGGCGTCGCGGCCGGTAAATTGCGGCAGCGACAGGATGATGATGATGTGCAGCAGGGCGGCGCCTACGAGGCCGAGGACCGTGGCGAAGAGAACCTTACGCATCGCCGCACCCGGTCTTGGTGATAACAGGCATGGCGAGGTCGATCAGGCCCGAGGAACCTGCAGTCGGCGTGTCGAGCAGCGTCAGGACCAGCCGGAAGGTCCCCGCATGGCGCACGGCCAGCCAATTGTCCGGCTGGGCGTTCGGCGACACATGGATAGTGAAATTGCTGTTTTCGCTACGCAGCACCGTCCAGGAATTGAGGGCCGAGGGCAGGTCGGAGCCGGGACGCAACGGCAGGCCGTCGGCATTCGCGGCATAAAGCGTCCAGAAGCGAGCCTGCGGCGTCAGCCCCGTGACGTCATAGGAGCAGGTCGCCTGGAGCTTCTGGCCCTTGTCGTCGGTCTGGGCGCTGAACATCAATCCTTCGGCGCCACCGTACAGAAGTTCGCCCGCGCGCGCCCGGTGCGCCTTGGCATAGGGATCGGCATTGATCGTCTGCGCTTCCGGAAAAGCAACCCACGGGCCGATCGCGATCGAGCCGAAACCGACGGTCGCCTTCAGCGCCCATACGGCCGAGGCAATGCCGCCGCCGAAGGCGATGGCAAGAGCGAGGGCGACGAGGAAGGGGATTCGAAACAAGGGCGGCTCTATCGGAAATCGTTCGGCGGCGGGGCAACATGGGGTTGCCTCCATATGTCGCCGAAATTGGCGCCCGGCGCAACGGCGACTGACGGGGCGCGCGCGGCCTCACGATGAGATGGATGCCGCGGGCCTGGCCGGGAGACTTTAGTTGCTGGCGGCATTGGGGTCCGTCTGTCCGGAGCGTTTTTCTTCGGCAGCGCCGAGGGCGGCGAGCCTGCCGCCGGCCTTTTCTGGCGCTTTCAGTGCTGGGGCCTTTTCGAAGGTCTCGCCGATCGTGCGCAGCAGGCGGGTGACCTCGGCCGACAACGAGCGCGGGCGGACGAGTGGCGGCAGGGCGTTCTCGTCCGGCTTGGCCGTCGCGACCTCTGGCTGCTTCGCCGGCGCCGTCGGGGCGGTGACGCCGGGGATAGCGCGGTGCTCGATGCCTTGCTCGGCATAGTCCATTAGCCGCTTGAAGGTCATCGCCGGCAGGGAGCCGCCGGTCATGTTGTTGGTGGACGTGTAGTCGTCGTTGCCGAACCAGACGGCGGTCGTATAGTCGCCGGTGAAGCCGGCGAACCAGGCGTCGCGATAGGCCTGCGTCGTGCCTGTCTTGCCGCCGACGACAATGCCGTTGTCGAGCGCAGCCTTGCGCGCCGTGCCGATGATCGGAATCTGCGTCAGCATCGAATTCATCGATGTATTTGCGGTTTCCGAAAGCACGCGCCGCGCCGGCGGTTCGTCACGCCCGAAGTCGTAAAGAATGTCGCCGTCATAGTTGAGAATCTGGCTGATCCCGTGGCGGCGCGACTGCATGCCGCCGGCCGGAAACACGGCATAGGCGGTCGCCTGATCGAGCACTGTCACTTCGGAGGTACCGAGCGGCATCGTCTTGTCGGTGCGCAGCGGTGTTTCGATGCCCATTGCCTTGGCGGTCTGAGCGATCAGATCGGTGCCGAGCTTGTCCTTGGCGAGGCGCACGGGGATGGTGTTGATCGACTTGGCGATCGCCGTCAGGATGGTGATACGCCCGGCATAGCTGCGGCCGTAGTTCTGTGGTGACCAGCCGCGCCAAGTGATCGGTGCGTCGACGACGACCGTTTCCGGCGTCATGCCTTTTTCCATCGCCGCTGCGTAGGTGTAGACCTTGAAGGAAGAGCCTGGCTGGCGCAACGCGCGGGTCGCCCGGTTGAACTGGCTCTCGCCATAGTCGCGGCCGCCGACCATGGCCCGCAACGCGCCGCCATTTTCGATCATCACGAGCGCGCCCTGCTTCACATGGAAGCTCTCTCCATATTGGCGCAGGCTCGATTCGACCGAGTCCTCGGCAGCGTTCTGCAGGCCCATGTCGATCGTGGTGCGCACGATCAGCGAGTGCTGCGCGAAGGGACGGGCGATGCGCTGGACTTCGTCAAAGGCCCAATCGAGGAAGAAGTCGGGTGCCTTCACCTGGGCGCGATCGATCACGGTTGCGGGAGTGAGCCGCGCCGCAATCACCTGGCCTTCCGTCATCAGCCCGCCCTGGACGAGGTTGCTCAGAACCTCGTTGGCGCGTCCGCGCGCGGCCGGCAGGTTGACGTGCGGCGCGTAACGGGCCGGTGCCTTGAAGAGGCCGGCCAGCATCGCCGATTCCGCCAGGCTGACATCGGTGATCGACTTGCCGAAATAGAACTGCGCTGCCGCTGCCGCGCCGAAGGTGCCGCCGCCCATATAGGCGCGGTCGAGATAGAGCCTTAGGATTTCCTTCTTCGAAAGGTTGCATTCGAGCCAGACGGCAAGGAAGGCTTCCTTGATCTTGCGCTCGATCGTGCGTTCGTTGGTGAGGAACAGGTTCTTGGCGAGCTGCTGGGTCAGTGTCGAGCCGCCCTGGACGACACCGCCGGCGCGGGCATTCTCGGTCATCGCCCGGGCAAGGCCGAGGAAGTCGATGCCCCAATGGTCGAAGAAGCGGCGATCTTCGGTCGCCAGCACCGCCTTGATCAGATGATCGGGCAGTTCGTCGATCGGCACGGAATCTTCGTGAATGATGCCGCGGTGGCCGATTTCATTGCCGTAGCGGTCGAGGAAGGTGACGGCGAAATCGCTCTGGGCGCGCCAGTTTCCCTTGGTTTCCTCGAAGGCGGGAAGCGCGAGCGCCAGCATCAGCACGGAGCCGACGGTGCCCCAGTTCATGCCTTCGCCGAGCACCTCGAAGACGACCTTTTTCCAGCCTGTGACGCGGAAACGGCGGAAGAAGATGGTGGTATCTTCCCACCATTGCGACAGCTTGAAGCCGGCATTCCAGACCGTGGAATCGATCCAGGAGTCGACCCTGAGAAAGATGTGCCGTTTTTTCGGCCGGTTATCGTCTTTCCTCGGTTCCCGCACGTCTCAACGTCCTGAAGGCTTTGTGGCATCATGCCGGCGCCGGGCAATATTTGCACGACGTCAAATTCCAATCTACTTGCATATCGCGCCGCCGGCCTTAAAAAACCGGCAATTTTCTGCGAAATTTCTGTATCGCGGGCTATTTGACGAAAGTGTGATGACGATGGGCGAAATGCCTTTCTGGAAGGCGAAAAGCCTTGAGGACATGACCAATACGGAGTGGGAAAGCCTTTGCGACGGCTGCGGGCTCTGTTGTCTGAACAAGCTGGAGGATTGGGATACCGGCGAGATCGCCTGGACCTCGATCCGTTGCACCTTGCTCGATGGCGAGAGCTGTCGTTGCAAGGACTATGAAAACCGGCAGGCGACGGTGCCCGATTGCATCCAACTGACACCCAAGGCCGTGCGCGAGATTACCTGGCTGCCGCCGACGTGCGGTTACCGCCTCGTTGCCGAGGGGCGCGATCTCTATTGGTGGCACCCGCTGGTTTCAGGCGACCCGGACACGGTTCATGCTGCAGGCATTTCGGTGCGTGGCCGCACCGTCGCCGAGGATGGCATCGATATCGAAGACTATGAAGATTATCTCGTCACCTGGCCGCTGGAAGTGGGACAGGAAAGCGTGGATTGAGAGGGGACCGGCCGGCGCTTCGCAATCGCCCTGAGAGCGGAGCGCTTTGCATTCCGGCGAGGCGGCTATCCGCTTTTCGATCCAGCGTAATGCGCGTCGCGATCTTTCAGATTCGCTCCTTGCGCTTTAAGTTTTTTATATCTCGCTTGTCGTTATCGCAAAACCGCTGCGCACTTCTGCGCGACAGGCTTTAGTGACTGCCACCGTTCTTCTTGACGAGGTTTTTCGGCGCGACGTTACGCCAGGCGGTTTCCATCGACTGGCGGACGAGACCCTCGTCCGCTTCGACGAAGTAGAATGAGGTCCAGCCGCGGTCGCCCCAGCCGCCGGGCACGGCGGCGCAGACCCCGGGCTCCATTTCCAGAAGCATGCGCTGCTGGTCAGGCGTGAATTTGAAGACCGCGCGACCCGCTTCCGGCAAGCTCATAAAAATGCGCTTTCCCACCCGGAAGTCCCGTGTGCCGAAATGCGCGTTTTCTTCCGTTCCCGGCAAGCTTAGCGCGAGTTTTTCGATCTCTTCGGTTAGCATTCGGGAAGAGTAACATGGTTTTTCCGAATGGCCAAAAGGCTGAAAATCGCCACAAAAATCGAAGGGCCGCAGCATTTGCCACGGCGCCTATCCGTTCGAGCGGCGACGGAACACGCGGCATTGCAGGACGTGTTTCATCCCGACCCGAAGGTTCAACTCCGTGTTGCGTCTTCTCTATGTTGGGAGGGTCATGGCGCGCGACAATCGATGCGCCGTTGACAGGCGTTACTCAGCCGGTTGGATCGGCTTCGGGGTGCTTTCGCCGGCAGCGCGCATGGCGCGCCATTCGTTTTCGAAACGGTCGAGCAGCGATTGCGGTACTTTGGACTGCTGAGATGCGGGCTGGTTGTTGGCGAGCGTCTGCATCCGATCCTCCCGGGCCTATGACGGTTTCATGACGTTTGATGCGGCGGACAATTTCATATCGTAAAGACTTTGTAAATCAGTGGCTTAAATCATTTAAACGATTGAAAAATATTTAAATCGATTAATTTTTCGTTGATCCACAGCCGTCCGTCAATTCACAGATGTGGTAGTTCAGATGCGACTAAATTGGCTGTTCTTTTGAAGTAATTTTGCGAACGTCTATTCTTTGTACGCGAACGCCAAGCTTCACGTATTCAGGCACGAATAGGATGTGCCGAACGTCGGCACGCTTGCGCGCTAGGGGGCGAAAACCATCGCTATGAAATCGAAGGGTGTCAGTGGCTTAGTCTGGCTGCCGGAATCGGGCTGCGATCAACTTGACTCAACCTCGCAGGGTGTTGACTCAGTTTTCGAACGATCGCCGCCAAGGGATTCAAAGGAATCGGGAATCGCTTCCTGCTTGATGTGCTGTCTCAGTGTTCGGGCTATGGCGGATGCCCTGGCCATCGCGACGCGCGAGCCTATGACGACGTCTGAAGTCTAGCGAAACATACTTAACAAAAGGCTGCCACGACCAAGGCCGGTGAGCTTCAAGCTCTGTTCTCCCCGCAGCCGCGCAGATGAAACTGTCGCATGAAGTGGCTATCGCTAGCCGAAGGAGGGCCCTGGCCCGGGTTCCGTCAGGGATGGAATCGCTGCAATCTAGGGTCGGAATTCCAGTTGAGTCTGTGGGTTTTCCAATGGGTTCCTGGTGGCTCGGAAGGCCGACATTCATTTGCCATTCAGCCTCATTCGGTTATTGCTTCTGCCATGATGCTTCCCAAGTCGAAAGTGCGTTCATGTCTTCACCAGTGATCATAGCCGCGCTTGCTGCAGGCCTCGCGGGCTTCAGCCCGCCTGCGATCAACGTGCCGTCGGATAATGTCGTCCGTGTGGCCGGCGATTGCAGCGCGGCCGCTGCACAGGTGGTCGCCGACACCGGCGGCGAGTTGTTGTCGGCACAACCGACGTCCGATGGCCAGTGCGTGATCACGGTGCTCGTTCCCGGTAACGGTGGGCGACCGAAAAAGGTGACCGTCAAGGTGCCGATGTAAGCGATCCCTGCAGTACCGTGCGTCTTGTCCGATGCGAAAAGGTCGCTGCAGTGCTTTGAATGCCTGCATGTTTCTGTCCTTAAATCGGCTAGGATTTAGCGAAACAAGCAGCGGGGATGGCCGCGAGAGGAAGTAGAGGCGAATGCGCATTCTGATTGTCGAGGACGACGCCAACCTGAACCGGCAGCTCGCCGAAGTGCTGAAGGAGGCCGGCTATGTCGTCGATCAGGCCTATGACGGCGAGGAGGGGCACTATCTCGGCGACGCCGAGCCCTACGATGCCGTGATCCTCGATATCGGCCTGCCGGAGATGGATGGCATCACGGTTCTGGAGAAGTGGCGCGGCGATGGCAAGACCATGCCGGTGCTGATCCTGACGGCGCGCGATCGCTGGAGCGACAAGGTCGCGGGCATCGATGCCGGCGCCGACGACTATGTTGCCAAGCCCTTTCATGTCGAAGAGGTTCTCGCTCGCATCCGCGCCCTGATCCGTCGTGCTGCCGGCCATGCAAGCTCGGAGATCGTCTGCGGCCCGGTGCGCCTCGATACCAAGGGTTCCAAGGCAACCGTCGATGGCGTGGCCCTCAAGCTGACGTCGCACGAGTTCCGGCTGCTTTCCTATCTCATGCACCACATGGGCCAGGTCGTTTCGCGCACGGAACTGGTCGAGCATATGTACGACCAGGATTTTGACCGCGATTCCAATACGATCGAAGTGTTCATCGGCCGGCTGCGCAAGAAGATCGGTAACGACCTGATCGAAACGGTGCGCGGTCTCGGATACCGAATGCAAGCGCCGGGCAATGGCAATTAGATCGCTCACAGCCCGCGTATTGGCGGTTTCCACCGTCTGGGCGGTCGTCGCCCTGGTCGTGATCGGCGTGGTCATTTCCGAACTCTATCGGCAGGGCTCCGAGCGCGGCTTCAAGGACCTCTTGCGCGCGCAGCTTTTCAATGTCGTCAATTCGATTTCGGTCAACGAGAAGACGGTCCTCTCTGGAAGCCCGCAGCTCGGCGATCTCCGCTTTTCGCAGCCGCAGACCGGCTGGTACTGGATCGTCGATCCGATCGGCGAATTCGACACACCGCCCTTGATCTCGACGTCGCTCGGCAACGGCAAGCTGCCGATCGCTAGCGTCGATGAGGTTCCGTTCGACACCGGCTACGTCCGGTTCTACACCACCAAGGATCCGTTCGGTAACGAGGTCGAGGTGTCCGAGACCGAGGTCGTGCTCGACATTCAAGGCCACACCGCGCGTTTTCGCGTGGCTGGCAACCGCGACGTGCTCGAAGCCGACATCAATCGCTTCACCCGCAACCTGACCATCGCGCTCTCCATCTTCGGTCTCGGCGGTCTCGGGGTGAACGCGCTGACCATCCTCTTCGGCCTGCGTCCGCTCGATCAGGTCCGCCGCTCCCTGGAGAAGATCCGCACCGGCGAAAGCGAAAGGCTCGACGGGGCCTTCCCGCGTGAAATCCAGCCGCTTGCCAACGAAGTCAACGCCTTGATCGACAGCAACCGCCGCATCGTCGAGCGTGCGCGCATGCAGGTCGGCAACCTCGCGCATTCCTTGAAGACCCCGATCGCCGTGCTCCTCAACGAGGCCCGCGTGCTGGATGCATCGCACGGCGAACTGGTGCGCAGCCAAGTCGATGCGATGCAGATGCAGGTTCAGTCCTATCTCAGCCGCGCGCGGATCGCGGCGCAGCGGGAATCCGTCCTGGCGAGGACCGAGGCGCAGCCGGCGCTCGAACGCCTGGTTCGGGTGATGCGCAAGCTCAACCCGGAAAAGCAGGTCCATCTGTCAATCAACCCGCCGGGATTGGTGCTCGCGATGGAGTTGCAGGACGTCGAGGAAACCGTTGGCAACCTGCTTGAAAATGCCGCCCGCCACGCCCGTGGCGAGGTGTGGCTGAACGTGCGGCCGGCGCCGATCGAGCTGCATGCGAAGGAGCCCGGGAGGCAGTGGATCGTGCTCGACATCGATGATGACGGCCCGGGGCTCAATCCCGACCAGATTGCGCTGGCGATGAAGCGCGGCAAGCGGCTTGACGAAAGCAAGCCTGGAACCGGGCTCGGGCTTTCGATCGTCAGCGAGATCGTGCGGGAATATCAAGGCACCATTGAGCTGTCGCGACGGGACGAAGGAGGCTTGCGCGCGCAGCTCCTGTTGCCGGCCGCGGCCTAGTGCAAGATGAGGAAGGGCGTACGCGGTTTCGTGATCTAGGTGTCACACCCGTGCTCGAAAATGTCACATCGGCAGGGCACGCAGTTGCCTCGGCAGGCGGGGAATGCCAAAAGAAAATCAAGGACAAGTCGTCATTTGACCCGAATGCATGGGGTTCTTGAATGCGGCTTCGGATAGGGATGATTGAGTGTCGCGGATCATGAGGAACCAGGCAGAAATGACACGGACTTTTGTCGTTGGCGGTAGGATCGTGGTGATCGCGTCGGCCGTGGCTCTTGCCGGTTGCGGCACCACCTCGGGCGGCAAGGGTGGTGTCGCCGGCCTCGGTTCGACCGCGACCCGCGCTGTCTCCTCGACAACCTACATCGCTGCGCTTCAGGGCGGCGTGATCGGTCGCCTTGCCGATCTCGATATCGGTACGTCCGACCGCCAGCGGGCGCTTGAGGCGGAGTATCGCGCACTCGAGGCGGCACCGGGTGGCCAGCCTGTGACCTGGAACGGACGCGGCGTCAGCGGCTCCGTCGTTGCGGCCGCTCCCTATCAGGTCGGATCGCAGAATTGCCGCCAGTACAGCCATACCGTCACGGTCAAGACCCAGGCGAAGACGGCCCGGGGTGCCGCGTGCCGCAATCCCGACGGCAGCTGGACGCCGCTGACCTGAGCGCAGCTTCTCTGAGGCGTCCGAGCGTTGTCAGGGACGGGCTTGGCCGGCCGTTGCGGCGAAACGCCTCAAATCTCCGTCATGACGGGTTTTCGAGTTGGAATGGCATGGGCCTCATAGTATTGAGCGTCCATGTTGTTCTGGATCCTCGTCGCCACTTTGACGGCGGCCGTCGCCGCCGTGCTGATCCTCCCGCTGATGCGGGCAGGGGAAGCCCCATCGTCTCCCCACAGCCATGACATCGAGGTCTATCGCGACCAGCTCGACGAACTGAAGCGCGATCAGGACAGCGGTCTGATCGGCAGCGACGATGCCGAGCTTGCGCGCGCCGAAGTGGCGCGCCGACTGCTGGCAGCCGGCGACAGCGATCGCGCTGTGGCGACGGCTGTTTCGCCGCGGCGCGGGGCCAATCGTCTGGCGCAGATATTCGTGCTCCTCTGTCTTCCCGCGGTTGGGCTCTGTCTTTATTTGCTGACCGGCAGCCCGGGCGTGCCGGCGCAGCCGCTTGCCGCTCGTCTTGCCGATCCCAACGGCGACATCAATGTCCTGATCGCCAAGGCAGAAAACCACCTTGCGGTGAACCCGAACGACGGCGCCGGTTGGGATCTGCTCGCACCGATCTACATGCGCAACGGCCGCATTGAGGAAGCGGTTGACGCCTATGACCGGGCGATCCGCTTGCTGGGGCCGACGCCGGCGCGTCTCGGCGGATACGCGGAGGCGCTCGTTGTGCAATCCGACGGCCTCGTGACGACGAAGGCGCAGGAGGCGCTCCGGCAGGCACTGACGCTCGACCCCAATGATCCGCGCTCGGAATTCTACCTTGCCCTCGGTCTCAAGCAGGAAGGCAAGAAGGAGGAGGCGCTGACTGCCTTCAACAGGCTGGTCGCGACGTCGCCTGCGGACGCGCCATGGCTGCCGCTGGTCAAGCAGCATGTGGCAGAGCTGACGGGCGCCGGCACCAGCAGCGCTGCCGCACCTGGCAATCCGAACGCCGAGGATGTCGCTGCCGCCGAGAGCATGAGCTCCGGCGATCGTCAGGAAATGATCCGCGGCATGGTCGAAAGCCTCGAAAGCCGCCTCAAGGAAAATCCAGATAACCTCGAAGGCTGGGCGCGACTGATCCGCTCCCATGTTGTCCTTGATCAACGAGACAAGGCCGCGGCAGCGCTAAAGGAGGGCCTGAAGACCTTCCCGGCCGATGGCGACGGGGGCAAACAGCTCCTGACGCTTGCTCGTGAACTCGGGATTGCGACCGATGGAGTGACGCAATGACGCGCAAACAAAAAAGACTGGCGATCATCGGCGGCGGCGTCGGCTTCCTGGTTCTCGCAGCCTTTCTTGTCATGTTCGCCTTCAGCCAGGCGATCGCCTATTTCTACGTGCCGAGCGATCTCGCCAAGGCGAACGTCTCTCCGGGTACGCGCATCCGCCTCGGCGGTGTGGTTGAAGGGGGGTCGGTGAAACGCGGCGACAGCAAGACGGTCACCTTTACCGTCACCGATACGCTTGCCGGCGTGCCGGTAACCTACACGGGCATCCTGCCCGACCTGTTCCGCGAAGGGCAGGGCGTGGTGACGGAGGGAGCCTTCGTTCAAGGGAGTTCCGTCTTCGTGGCGGATACGGTTCTCGCCAAGCATGACGAGACCTATATGCCGAAGGACGTCGCCGACCGCTTGAAGGCCCAGGGCGTTGAGCTCAGCGGGAAGGAAACCATTAAATGATCATCGAGCTCGGACACTACGCGCTGGTCCTGGCATTGGCGACCGCGGTCATCCAGGCCGCTTTGCCGATCCTCGGAGCACGGCTGAACGATCGCGGCTTGATGGAACTGGCGTCAAGCGCAGCGGTCGCCTGTTTTCTGCTGGTCGCTTTCGCTTTCGTTGTGCTCACCTTCGCCTATGTGACCTCGGACTTCTCGGTTCGCAACGTCTGGGAAAACTCCCATTCCCTGAAGCCGCTGATCTACAAGATCTCGGGTGTGTGGGGGAACCACGAGGGATCGATGCTGCTGTGGCTGCTGATCCTGACGTTCTTCTCGGCACTGGTCGCAGCCTTCGGGCGCAACCTGCCGGAAACGCTGAAGGCGAATGTGCTTGCGGTCCAGGCCTGGATCGCGATGGCCTTTGCGCTCTTCATTTTGCTGACGTCCAATCCGTTTGCGCGGTTGATCCCGGCGCCTGGTGAAGGCAAGGACCTGAACCCGATCCTCCAGGATGTCGGCCTCGCCATTCATCCGCCGCTGCTCTACCTCGGTTATGTCGGCTTCTCCGTCTGCTTCTCCTTCGCGATCGCGGCATTGATCGAGGGCCGCATCGATGCCGCCTGGGCGCGCTGGGTGCGCCCGTGGACGCTTGCCGCTTGGACGTTCCTTACTGCCGGCATTTCCATGGGCTCCTACTGGGCCTACTACGAGCTTGGCTGGGGCGGCTGGTGGTTCTGGGACCCGGTGGAAAACGCGTCCTTCATGCCCTGGCTCGCGGGCACGGCGCTGCTGCATTCGGCCCTGGTCATGGAGAAGCGCGAAGCGCTGAAGATCTGGACCGTGCTGCTCGCGATCATGACCTTCTCGCTGTCGCTGCTCGGCACCTTCCTCGTGCGTTCAGGCGTGCTGACCTCGGTTCATGCCTTCGCCACGGATCCGACCCGCGGCATCTTCATTCTCGCCATCCTCGTCTTCTTCATCGGCGGCGCCTTCACACTCTTCGCCTTGCGCGCCTCGCACCTGAAAGCCGGCGGCATCTTCGCGCCGATTTCGCGCGAGGGCGCGCTGGTCTTCAACAACCTGATCCTGACGACGGCGACCGCAACGGTTTTGACCGGCACGCTTTATCCGCTGGTGCTGGAGGCGCTCACCGGCGACAAGATCTCCGTCGGTCCGCCGTTCTTCAACATGACCTTCGGTCTCTTGATGCTGCCGCTGCTCTTCGCCGTGCCGTTCGGTCCATTGCTCGCCTGGAAGCGCGGTGACCTCGTCGGCGTCGCCCAGCGGCTCTTCGCTGCGGTTGCGATAGGTCTCGTCTTCGGTACTGGCTACTATTACGCAATGAATGGCGGCCCGGTCCTGGCGGTCTTCGGCATCGCTCTTGGCGTCTATCTGATCGCCGGTTCCCTGACGGATCTCGGCTTGCGCTCCGGTCTTGGCAAGGTCGCGGGCAACGTGGCCTGGCGGCGCTTCACCGGCCTGCCGCGCTCCGCCTTCGGCACGGCGCTTGCCCACATTGGCCTCGGCGTCACCCTGATCGGCATCGTCGCCGTCACGGCGTTCGAAACCGAGACCGTGGTCGAGATGAAGCCCGGCATGACGGTCGATGCCGGTGGCTACACCCTGCGCTTCGATGGCATGCGTAACGGTAGCGGCCCGAACTACACCGAAGAATCCGGTCACTTTACCATCAGCCGCGGCGGCGTTGCCGTGTCCGAAGTCTGGTCGTCGAAGCGTCTTTATCAGGCACGCCGCATGCCGACGACGGAGGCCGGCATCCGGACCTTCGGGCTCAGCCAGCTCTATGTTTCGCTCGGTGACCAGATCAGCGAAGGCGGTATCGTCGTGCGCATCTGGTGGAAGCCGATGATCCTTTGCATCTGGGGCGGAACGCTGTTCATGATATCAGGCGGTTTCGTGTCCTTGAGCGACCGTCGCCTGCGGGTCGGCGCGCCGACCCGGGCGAAGCGGCCGAAGACAGTACCGGTGGGAGCTGCCGAATGATCCGTCTGCTGCTAGCGCTCCTGCTGCTCCTCTCGCCTGTTGGCTCGGCCTTCGCGGTCAATCCGGACGAGGTACTCGCCGATCCCGCGCTGGAGGCGCGTGCCCGTGCAATCTCGGCCGAGCTGCGCTGCATGGTCTGCCAGAACCAATCGATCGACGATTCCAATGCCGAGCTCGCCAAGGACCTGCGGGTGCTCGTGCGCGAGCGCTTGGCCAATGGCGACAGCGATGAAGCGGTGATCGATTATGTCGTGTCCCGTTACGGCGAATTCGTGCTGCTGAAGCCGCGCTTCGAGACAAAGACGCTGATCCTGTGGGGCATGCCGGCGACCCTGCTGCTCGTCGGGGCGATCACCCTTGTCATTGCGGCCCGCCGCCGCGGAGCCCAAGCAAAGGGAACGCCGCTTTCCGAGGATGAAAAGGAAAAGCTGAAGAAACTGCTTCAGCCCTGACGTCTGCCAAAAGCGACGTGGCGCAATTTGCCGCTTCGCGCTCCTCGTCTCCAGGCCAACATGTTGAAACCGTTGGGGATCTCTCCGGTTGGAGAGCGGAGCCATTTGTGATGGCCCACGCTTTGGAACGGGCTTGAGCAGCGTCCATCTTCGCTGTCGCCGAACATTACCAAAAATTCATCTTCCGGACAGAACTCAGTAAGGTCCCATCCGTTACATCTTTCGTCATCGGCTGCCCCTCCAGTCAGCCAACCGAGCTCGTCTTCCCTGAGACGGGCATCGCAACCAGGTTTCGGTGCGGCCGCTCAGGCAGCATCAAGGAAGAGAAAAGGCAAAACGGATGTTTACGACCAAATCCCTGCGTCCCTCCCTCAAGACCGTTCTGAAGGCCTCGACGGTTGCCGGCCTTGCCGCCGTCATGCTGACCTCCGGCCTGCCGGCGCGCGTCTCCCAGTCCTTTGCGGAAGCGGTGAAGGTGGAAGCACCGTCGGTGCCGAGCTTTGCCAATGTCGTCGAGGCGGTTTCGCCGGCCGTCGTTTCGGTGCGCGTTCAGTCGCGCGTCAATCCGGTTTCCGAAGAGGGCAACAACTTCACCTTCGATTTCAATGGTCGCGGTTTCGACGATCTGCCTGATGACCACCCGCTGAAGCGCTTCTTCAAGGAATTCGGCCCGCGCGATGGTGACCGTGCTGAGCGCGGCGGCCCGGGTCGCCGTGGTCCGCATGGCGAAGGCCGCCTGCGTCCGACTTCGCAAGGCTCCGGCTTCTTCATCTCCGAAGACGGCTACCTCGTCACCAACAACCACGTCGTCTCAGACGGCGCAGCCTTCACCGTCATCCTCAATGATGGCACCGAGCTCGACGCCAAGCTGATCGGCAAGGACAGCCGCACCGACCTCGCCGTGCTCAAGGTCGACGACAAGCGCAAGTTCACCTATGTCAGCTGGGCTGACGACAGCAAGGTCCGCGTCGGCGATTGGGTCGTGGCCGTTGGCAATCCGTTCGGCCTCGGCGGCACCGTCACCTCGGGCATTATCTCCGCCCGTGGCCGTGACATCGGCTCCGGCCCCTATGATGACTACCTGCAGGTCGACGCGGCCGTGAACCGCGGCAACTCGGGCGGCCCGACCTTCAATCTCTCCGGTGAAGTGGTCGGTATCAACACCGCGATCTTTTCGCCGTCGGGCGGCAACGTCGGTATCGCCTTCGCCATTCCCGCAGCGACTGCCAAGGACGTCGTCTCCGACCTGATCAAGGATGGTTCGGTTTCCCGCGGCTGGCTGGGCGTGCAGATCCAGCCGGTGACCAAGGACATCGCCGAATCGCTCGGCCTGGCTGAGGCAAGCGGCGCGCTCGTCGTCGAGCCGCAGGCCGGCTCTCCCGGTGAAAAGGCTGGCATCAAGAAGGGCGATGTTGTCACCGCTCTGAATGGCGACACGGTCAAGGATCCGCGTGATCTTGCCCGCAAGGTGGCCGCAATCCGTCCGGGCACGACCGTCGACCTCGCGCTGTGGCGCAACGGCAAGTCCGAAAGCGTGAAGCTGGAAATCGGCACCCTGCCGAAGGATGACAAGGAAGCAGCCAAGAGCCAGGACGACCAGTCCGAAGAAACGCAGCCTTCGAGCGAACAGGCGCTGGCTGACCTCGGTGTTACCGTCGTGCCGTCCGACGACGGCAAGGGCGTCACCATCGCTTCGGTCGATGAGGACTCCGATGCCAGCGACCGTGGCCTGAAGACGGGCGAGAAGATCGTCTCCGTCAACAATCAGGAGGTGAAGTCTGCCGACGATATCCTCAAGGTCATCAACGCTGCCAAGAAGGACGGCCGCAGCAAGGCGCTCTTCCAGATAGAGGCCGAGAACGGCAGCCGCTTCGTGGCCCTACCGATCGATCAGGGCTGATCGCGGCAGTCAAATGATTGACCGGAGCGCCGCGATTTCCAAGTGATTTCGCGGCGCTCGCCGTTTGGAGCGGGATGAGGAAAGGTGTGTGCGGTTTTCCACCCGCATCCCGCTCTCACTTACGAAAATCGATCACGATGATTTTGGGTCCATACGACCGATGCTTTCGCGATCGAGGGCATTCGCCAATCCGGTTGTCTGGCCGGTTGTCGGAAGGCCGAAACGGGTTGAGACAGATA
The DNA here is from genome assembly GCF_052044935.1 of Ensifer sp. 22460. NCBI lineage: Bacteria > Pseudomonadati > Pseudomonadota > Alphaproteobacteria > Hyphomicrobiales > Rhizobiaceae > Ensifer > Ensifer sp. 22460. Next base: position 38,397 of record NZ_JBQENZ010000001.1, on the reverse strand, counting down.
GGGGTCCGGGACTATGGTCGCGCGTATGAAGATTCTCATCATTGAAGACGATCTCGACGCGGCAGCCTATCTGGCGAAAGCCTTCCGTGAGGCAGGCATCGTTTCCGATCACGCCAGCGACGGCGAGAGCGGCCTCTTCATGGCCAGCGAGAACAGCTACGATGTTCTGGTGATCGATCGCATGCTGCCGCGCCGTGATGGCCTGTCTGTGATCACCGAGCTCAGGCGCAAGGATATCCACACGCCGGTGCTGATCCTGTCGGCCCTCGGGCAGGTCGACGACCGTGTTACGGGCCTGCGGGCCGGCGGCGACGACTATCTCCCAAAGCCCTATGCCTTCAACGAGCTGCTGGCGCGTGTCGAGGTGCTCGGCCGCCGCAAGGGTACGCCCGAGCAGGACATGGTCTACCGCGTCGGCGATCTCGAACTCGACCGTCTGTCGCATTCCGTCCGCCGCCAGGGCAAGGAGATCCCGCTGCAGCCGCGTGAGTTTCGCTTGCTCGAATATCTCATGAAGAACGCCGGCCAGGTCGTCACCCGCACCATGCTGCTGGAAAACGTCTGGGACTATCACTTCGACCCGCAGACCAACGTCATCGACGTGCACGTGTCGCGGCTGCGCTCGAAGATCGAGAAGGACTTCGATGTACCGCTGCTGCGCACCGTGCGCGGCGCCGGCTATATGATCAAGGATGACCGGGCCCCCGCATGAGCAAGCTTCGCGTTCTCTTCAGAACGACCGCGGTTCGGCTTTCCGCCCTCTACCTCATCCTCTTTTCGCTCTGTGCGGCCTTCCTCGTCTTCTATGTCACCGGCATGTCGGAGCGGTTGCTGCAGCAGCAGACCCGCGATGCCGTGACTGCGGAAGTGGCGCAGATCGAGCAGGTCTACAACCGCGCCGGCATGAACGGTCTTCTGCGCTCGCTTGAACGCCGCGCGCGTCAGCCGGGCGCAAATCTCTATGTCATCGCCGGGCCGAGCGGCGAAATTCTTGCCGGCAACGTCGCAAGCCTCGAACCGGGACTGCTTGATAGCGAAGGCTGGACCGAACGTCCCTTCGCCTATCAGCGCTATACGGACGAGACGAAGAAGGACAGCCATGTGGCGCTCGCCCACGTGCTGGTGCTCGACAATGGTCTGCGCATTCTCGTCGGTCGCGATCTGCAGGAGCCGCAGAAGTTTCGCGCGCTGGTGCGTCAGGCGCTGATGGTGGCGCTCGGCGTCATGGGGCTTGGCGCGCTCGTCATCTGGTTCGGCATCGGCCGCAACGCCTTGAAGCGTATCGACCGCATGTCGGAGGCGAGCACCAAGATCATGGCCGGCGATCTCTCGCAGCGCCTGCCGATGAGCGGCTCCGGCGACGAGTTCGATCGGCTGTCGGAATCGCTGAATGCCATGCTCGGCCGCATCGAGAAGTTGAACGAAGGTCTGCGCCAAGTCTCCGATAACATCGCCCATGACTTGAAGACCCCGCTGACGCGCCTGCGCAACAAGGCGGAAGCCGCACTTGCCCGCAAGGGAACCAGCCAGCGCGGCGCGCTCGAGGAGATCATTGGCGAGTCCGATCAACTGATCCGGACCTTTAATGCTCTCTTGATGATTTCGCGGGTCGAGGCCGGCTCGTCCGCGGCCGAGATGAGCGAGGTCGACCTTTCTGAGATCGTTTCCGATTGCGTCGAATTGTACGAGCCCGTTGCAGAGGATGTCGGCTTGAAACTCGAAGCCGAGGTTATCAAGAACGTCGGGATATCGGGCAACCGCGAACTGATCGGACAGGCCCTCGGCAACCTCATCGACAACGCCATCAAATATGCTGACGGTGCGGACAATCCGCTGATCAAGGTCTCTCTGGAAAAGCGCGATGGGTATGTGCTGCTGTCTGTCGCCGATCATGGCCCTGGCATACCTGCAGCAATGCATGACGAGGTGGTGAAGCGCTTCGTTCGCCTGGATGAGAGCCGGTCCAAACCGGGCACGGGCCTCGGCCTGTCGCTGGTGGAGGCGGTCATGGAGACGCATCACGGCTCGCTGCGTCTTGCCGATACCGAGCCCGCGGCCGGCGACGGTGGCAAGGGTCTGACCGTGCAAATGGTTTTCCCGATGGCTGCAACCTGATAGACCGGTTCCCGGAGAAGAGGCGGTATGAGGAATGTGTGCGCGGTTGTTCCGCCACACCCGCTGCAGCGGAAGGGAGAGGGCATGCAGGAACAGGTGCAGCAGTGCTGGGAGATCGAGACGGCGCCGATCCGTCCTGCAACCCAGGCCGACGCCAAGGCGGCGCTCTCGGTGCTGAAGGACATGGCCAAGGGTCATGACCAGATCGCAAGCCTGCTCGCTTCGGAGAGCCCGTTCAAGACATTCGTCGTCTCGGCCTTTGCGCTGTCGCCCTTCCTGCGCGACACCGGTGCCAGCCGCCCGGCCATTCTCGAAGAACTTCTGTCCACTGATCTTACGACCTTCCTGACAGAACGGGTGCGGCGCGCCCGCGACGCCTGGAAGCCGAACGAGGGTGGCGCTGCTTTGCCCGACACGGAGATCATGGCGCGGCTGCGGAGAGCCAAGCGCGAGCTTGCCTTCGCCGTGGCGCTTGCTGACCTCTCCCGGCATTTCGACGGCCGCGAAACCACGCGCTGGCTCAGCGAATTTGCCGGTGCTGCCGTGTCGGCGACGATAGATCACCTGCTGCTGAGCGCGCACGAGAGCGGCAAGCTGATCGTCAAGGACGTCGCCTACCCGAGTGTCGGTTCCGGCGTCGTCGTGCTCGGCATGGGCAAGCTCGGCGCCTTCGAGCTCAACTACTCCTCCGACATCGACCTCGTCGTCTTCTACGATCCGCAATCCGGCATCATCGTCGATCGCGATGATGCCTCGGAAACCTTCGGCCGCCTGCTGCGCCGCCTGATCCGCATCCTGCAGGAGCGCAGCGGCGACGGCTATGTTTTCCGAACCGACCTGCGCCTGCGGCCGGACCCGGGCTCGACGCCGCTCGCGATCCCGGTCGAAGCGGCGATGCTCTATTACGAGAGCAGGGGGCAGAACTGGGAACGGGCCGCCTTCATCAAGGCGCGGCCGGTGGCCGGTGATATCGAGGGCGGCGAGCGCTTCCTGCGCGAGTTGGTCCCCTTCGTCTTCCGCAAGTATCTCGACTATGCGGCGATCGCCGACATTCATTCGATCAAGCGGCAGATCCATGCGCACAAGGGGCATGGCGAGATCGCGGTCAAGGGGCACAACATCAAGCTTGGCCGTGGCGGCATCCGCGAGATCGAGTTCTTCGTGCAGACGCAGCAGTTGATCGCCGGCGGCCGCATGCCGGAGCTGCGCCAGCGGGCGACCGAGCCGATGCTGCGGGTCCTCGTCAAGGCCGGCTGGATCGACGAGGAGACAGCCGACGAACTTGTCGAGGCCTATTGGTTCCTGCGTGATGTGGAGCACCGGATCCAGATGGTGCGCGACGAGCAGACCCATGTCCTGCCCGAGACCGAGGCAGAGCTGAAGCGTATCGCCTATATGCTCGGCTTCGAGGACACGGCCGCTTTCTCCAAGGCGCTGTCGCGCGTGCTGAAAACCGTCGAGCGCCGCTATGCCCAGCTTTTCGAGCAGGAGGCCAAGCTCTCGACCGAGACCGGCAACCTCGTCTTCACTGGCCAGCGCGACGACCCCGATACGCTGGAGACATTGCGAAAGCTCGGCTTCCAGCGGCCGTCGGACATCTCCCATACGATCCGCACCTGGCATTACGGCCGCTACCGTGCGACGCAATCGGTGGAAGCGCGCGAACGGCTGACCGAGCTGACGCCGGAGCTTCTGCGCGTCTTCGGCGAAAGCCGCCGGGCCGACGAAGCGTTGCTGCGGTTCGATAATTTCATTTCCGGCCTGCCGGCGGGCATCCAGCTCTTTTCGCTGCTCGGCAACAATCCGGGCCTACTGTCACTGATCGTCAACGTCATGTCGTCGGCGCCGCGGCTTGCCGAAATCATCGCCGCGCGTCCCCATGTTTTCGACGGCATGCTCGATCCGGGCCTGCTCGCCGAACTGCCGACCCGGGACTACCTCGCGCCGCGCATCGCCAATTTCGTCGGCGGCGCGCGGCACTATGAGGAGGTGCTCGACCGCCTGCGCATCATCGCTGCCGAGCAGCGCTTCCTGATCGGCATCCGGCTTTTGACCGGCGCCATATCGGGTGCCCAGGCGGGCCGCGCCTTTACCGATCTCGCCGACCTGATCATCGCCGCGGCGGTGAAGGCGGTGCAGGACGAAGTCCGCTCCGTGCACGGCGATTTCCCCGGCGGCCGCATCGCCGTTGTCGGTATGGGAAAGCTCGGCAGCCACGAGCTGACCGCGGGCTCGGACGTCGACCTGATCCTGCTCTATGACTACGATGAGGCGGCAACCGAGTCCGATGGCACCAAGCCGCTGGACCCGACGCGCTATTTCACGAGGGTGACGCAGCGCCTGATCGCGGCACTTTCCGCGCCGACCGCCGAAGGCATTCTTTACGAGGTCGACATGCGGCTTCGCCCTTCCGGCAACAAGGGGCCGGTCGCGACCAGGATCAACGCCTTTGCCAAATACCAGCGCGAAGAGGCCTGGACCTGGGAGCATCTGGCTCTGACCCGGGCGCGCTGCATCTGTGGCGACGACAAACTGATTGCTGAGGCCAATGCGATCTTCGCCGAAATCCTCGGCCGCAAGCGCGATGTTGCCAAGGTGAGTGCCGACGTGATCTCCATGCGCGAGATGATCGATAGTGAGAAGCCGCCGAGCGACATTTGGGATTTCAAGCTGATCCCGGGCGGTCTCGTCGATATCGAATTTATCAGCCAGTACCTGGCGCTCGTCGCGCCGGCGAATGGCGTTCAGCCGCTGACTGCCGGCACCAATACCGGCGATGCGCTGAAGCTGCTCGGCGACGCCTTGATGAACCCAAACGATCTCGATGTCGCCCTGGAGGCGCTGCATCTCTTTACCGAGTTGTCGCAGATCGTGCGGCTGTGCATTGAGGGAGAGTTCGAGCCGAAGGAGGCGCCGGCCGGGCTGATCGATCTCGTCTGCCGGGCAGGGGACTATCCGGACCTGAAAACCTTGGAGGCAGACATCCGCCGCCTGTCGAAGGCGGTGCGGCGCGTTTTCCAATCGGTGGTTTCAGGCTGAGCGTCGTTCACTGACGCGTTAAATCATCGCGATCAATATGCTGAGCGGGATGCGAGCGGAAACCGTTCGCACTTCTCCTGATCCCGCTTCAGGCGCGGTCGGGGATTCTAACCGAGATGATGGTGCCGACGTTTTCCGTCGAGTGTATTTTCATGCTGCCGCCGTGCAGGCGGGTGAGTGAGCGCGAGATCGCGAGCCCGAGGCCCGATCCGCCCTTGCTCTTGGCGTATTGGCTCTGCACCTGTTCGAAAGGCTGGCCGATCTTCTGAAGGGCGTCGCGCGGAATGCCGATGCCGGAATCGGCGATCGTCAGTGTCACGGCGCCGGTCACCTTGCGCGCTCGAAGCGAAATGCGCCCGCCATTGTTGGTGAACTTGACGGCGTTCGAAAGCAGGTTGAGCAGCACCTGCTTCATGGCGCGTCGATCGGCGACCATGGTGAGGCCCGACGAGATCTGTTGCACCACACGGATGTTCTTCTGCTCCGCCGGGATTGTCGTGAAGCGCAGCGTCTCTTCAATCAACGGCGCCAGATCGATCCTCTCGCGGCTGATGCGCATGTGCCCGGCCTCGATCTTCGACATGTCCAGGATGTCGTTGATGACGTTCAAGAGGTGCTTGCCGCTCTCGTGAATGTCACGCGAGTATTCGTTGTATTTCTCCGAGCCGAGCGGCCCGAACATCTGGTTCTGCAGGATCTCCGAGAAGCCGAGGATGGCGTTGAGCGGCGTGCGCAGTTCATGCGACATGTTCGCCAGGAATTCCGACTTGGCGCGGTTCGCCGCTTCGGCGCGTTCCTTTTCCGCCTGGTAATTGGAGTTGGCGACCGAAAGCTCGGTCTTCTGCCGCTCCAGCGTCATGCGTGACGCCGAAAGGTCGCCGATCGTCGCCATCAGACGCCGCTCGGATTCGCGCAGGCGCACCTGGTGGCGTTTCAGAAGCGTGATGTCGGTGCCGACGGAAACGAGGCCGCCGTCGCGCGTGCGCCGCTCGTTGATCTGCAGCCAGCGTTCGTCGGCAAGTTGAACCTCGCTCGTCTGCGACTGGTTGCTACGGTCAGGATCGGCGATGCGCCGTTCGACCACGGGGCGTGCTGCCGCGGTTTGCACGGCAATGCGTTCGGTGCCCGGAACAAGCACGTGATCCGGCAGCTTGTAGGCTTCCTGGAAGTGGGTGTTGCACATGACCAGGCGGTCATGCTTGTCCCAAAGGACGAAGGCCTCAGACGTACATTCGATCGCGTCGGCGAGCCTCTGGTCCGCTTCGGCATAGCGCTGGGCAAGCCGGTGCTGCTCGGTGACGTCCATGGCGATGCCGATCAGATGCGCCCGCCCGGAAACGGTACGGATGATTTCCGCGCGGGCGCGTAGCCACACATAGTGGCCATCCGCATGTCGCATGCGGAAAACCTGGTCGATCTGGCGCGCGTCGCCGCGCGCGATTGTGCGCGCAACGCCGTAGATGCCGCGATCATCGGGATGCATCAGCCGTGCGGCGTCGCCGAAGGAGAGCACGCTGCTCTCGCCGGGCATGCCAAGCATCTCGTACATCGACCGCGACCAGAACAGCCGACGGTTGGCGAGGTCGAAATCCCAGAGGCCGCAACGGCCGCGTGACAGCGCCGTCTCGACACGCAGGTTGGATTCGACAAAGACCGAATCCGCGTCGCGGGCCCGCTTGGCCTGAATGTAGTAGGCGTAAAGCACCATCAGCAGGATCGCCGAAATGCCCGCAAAGAGCGTAACGTTGAGTGACACCTCGTCGCGCCAGGTCGTTTCGAGCTGGGTGATCGGCGTTGCGGCCAGCACCACCCCGGCGGCATCGGGCAATTGCGCCAGTGCTACGATATGGTCGACACCGACGATCGGTGTCTTCATGACGCTGGAATGTTCGCCGAAATACTGCAACGTCGCGATATCCGGCGCGACCGCCGCCAGCGTCCGGCCGATGAGCGGCCCGCCTTCCTGGGTGCTGGCGAAGATCCGGCCATCCTTGCGGACCGCAAGGATGAACGTGCGGGGATCGAGCATGCCGGTTGGCAGATACTGGCTGAAACGTTGCTCCGCGTCCGCGCGGCGGCCCTCGTCAAAAAGGGCTGCACCGTCCGTCTGGAAGGCCGCAACCGCGATGGCGGCCGCAAGCCCGACCGTCTGGCGCGAACTCTCTTCCATGCGGGCGTGCTCGTCCATGATGCTGGACATGCGCGAGACCGCTACGATGATCAGGAATGCGATGATGAGGATCGGGATGGAACGCTTGAGAACGGGCTCCGCGCTCGCCAGACGCCGCGAGGTCGGTCCGGCAAAGATCTTCGCCTGCGAGATAAACTCCTGCTCCAGGCGGCCGGCAAGCCCCGGAAACTTGAGTCGCAACCGCCCGTCGGCTGCGCTCGCCTGTCGCGCGTCCGCCATCTTTCCCAATCTGAAAACCCTCTGATGATTCGGCGCGCCGCTCGCCCGAATCTGACTCAATGAATCACAGGGCGATTCGCCTTGTCCAGAGGCGTTGGTAAAGATTTGTTAACCATTTCTTATCGTTGGGAAATAGTAGGCCGGGTCGCGTGAGCGGCCCGGCCCTAAACAAAATCAATGAGTTCCAGAGCGCAGTGCGTTCAGATGAACGCACAAAGGACGCTCTAGCACTTTGATTCTAGAGCAGTGATTCCACTTGAAGCCGGATGCTCTAGGACTCAGGCCTTGAGCATCCGCTCGACGATGTCGCCGACGTCGGCCGAAAGTTTCGACGCTCCGGCAATCTCCTTCAAGGCCTTGCGGGCATGACCGGCGCGCTTGTCCTCCAGCGAGCGCCAGGAACGCATCGAGGTGAGGATACGGGCCGCAAGCTGCGGGTTGCGCGGGTCGATGTCGAGGATCTGGCGCGCGAGGAAGCGGTAGCCCTCACCATCGGCGCGATTGAAGCCGGTCGGGTTGGCGAAGGCATAGGTGCCCACCAGCGAGCGCACGCGGTTGGGATTGTTGCCATTGAACAGGGGCTCGGCCATCAGCGCCTTGACGCGATCGAGCGTTGCGGCGCCGGGGATGGTCGCCTGGACGGCGAACCACTTGTCGATGACGAGTGCGTTGTCGGCAAAACGCTTGCGGAACGTCGCAAGCGCTTCCGAGGTCTCGGCGGCATCCGGAAAGCGGTGCGCGAGCAGCGCCAGCGCATGGCTGAGATCGGTCATGTTGTTGGCGGCGGCAAAGGCCTTGGCGGCGCGCTCCGGCCCTTCATCGCCCTGGACGAGGTATGTGAGGGCGCTGTTGCGCAGCGCCCGCCGGCCTGCACTCGCAGCATCCGGGCTGAACGCGCCTGACGAAACGAGGTCTTCGGCCAACTTGAGGAAGGTGTTGCGTCCGGCAGCGGCAACGGCCACCAGGATCTGCTGACGTGCGGCGTGGATCGCGTCGGGATCGTTGTTCGTGCCGATCTCGCGGGCGATATCGGATTCGCTCGGCAGCGCCAGCGCCTGCGAGCGGAAGGCGGGCTCCAGCGTGTCATCCGCGGCGGCGCGGATCAGGCCGTCGATGAGCGCCTTGTCGCAAACGACCGGCTTTCCGGCGCGGACATTCGCCGTGGCCTCGACCAGGTTGCTGAGCGCAATGGCGTTGAGCGCCTGCCAGCGGGCGAAGAGGTCGCTTTCGTGATGCGCGATTAGTGCGAGGTCCTCGGCGCTCTGCTCGATATGCAGATTGATCGGCGCGGAGAAGCCGCGGTTGAACGACGGCACCGGGCGCGACGGGATGCCGGAGAAAACCACCGTCTGCTTGCGCTCCGTGAGGTGCAGGACGTCGCCGGTCAAGTCGGCGCCGGAGACCGAGGAGAGGTCGACTTCGCTGCCGCCTTCAAGCAGCAGACCCATGCGCAGCGGAATATGCATCGCCTCCTTGGCGCCCTGTCCGGGCGTCGCTGGCACGGTCTGCTCGAGCGACAAGGTGAAGGTCTGCTTGGCCGCGTCATAGGCGCCAGAAGCGGTGACCAGCGGCGTTCCGGCCTGGTGGTACCAGAGCGCGAATTGGCGGAGATCTCGGCCGCTTGCCTCTTCAAAGCAGGCGACGAAATCTTCGATCGTGACGGCCTGGCCGTCGTGCCGGTCGAAATAGAGGTCCATGCCCTTCTTGAACAGATCGCGGCCGAGGATCGTCGCGATCATGCGGGTGACTTCCGAGCCCTTTTCGTAGACGGTCGTCGTATAGAAGTTGTTGATTTCGCGATACTTCGTCGGCCGCACCGGATGGGCCAGCGGGCCGGCGTCCTCGGGAAACTGCTCCGACTTCAGGTGCCGCACCTCGGCAATGCGCTTGACCGCACGCGAGCGCATGTCGGCGGAAAATTCGTGGTCGCGGTAAACCGTCAGGCCTTCCTTGAGGCACAGCTGGAACCAGTCGCGGCAGGTGATGCGGTTGCCGGTCCAGTTGTGGAAGTATTCGTGCGCGATGATCGCCTCGATATTGGCGTAGTCCGCATCGGTCGCCGTTTCCGGATCGGCGAGCACGTATTTGTCGTTGAAGACGTTGAGACCCTTGTTCTCCATCGCCCCCATGTTGAAGTCGGAGACGGCGACGATCATGAAGATGTCGAGGTCGTATTCACGGCCGAAGGCATCTTCGTCCCACTTCATCGAGCGCTTGAGCGCGTCCATGGCGTAGGAGGCGCGTGGCTCCTTGCCGTGCTCGACATAGATCTTCAGCGCGACTTCGCGGCCGGACATCGTCGTGAACGTATCCTCGACGACGCCGAGATCGCCGGCGACGAGCGCGAAGAGGTAGCTCGGCTTCGGATGCGGGTCGAACCAGGCGGCGAAATGGCGGCCGTCGCCCATGTCGGCGCCGCCGAGATAGTTGCCGTTGGACAGCAGGAGGGGAGCGGACGCCTTGTCGGCGATGATGTTGACCGTGTAGACGGCAAGCACATCCGGACGATCGGGGAAATAGGTGATGCGGCGGAAGCCTTCGGCCTCGCACTGGGTGCTGTAGATGCCGTTGGTGCGGTAAAGCCCCATCAGTTGCGTGTTCGTATCAGGCGAAAGCAGCGTGGTGATGGTGATTTCGAAGGGTGCGGTTTCCGGTAGGCCGCGGATGGTCAGCGTATCGTCGGCAACGTCGTACAGGGCGGTTGCGAGCTCTTCCTGGTCCAGCAGCAGGCCGGTCATCTTCAACTCGTCACCGTCGAGCAACAGAGGCGCCGATGCGTCGACGCCTTCGCGACGATGGAAGATCAATCGGGCTTCGACCTTGGTTTCCTTCGGGTCTAGCTCGAAGGTCAGATCCACTCTCTCCAGAACGAAGTCGGTCGGCCGATAGTCTTCCAGATGAATAATCTGGCCAGTATTTGTCCGCATGGTCAGTCCCGCTTGCGCCGTTCTACTGGAGAATTTGTAGTGGGCGCCTGTGATGGTGAAAAGGCCAAGGGGCGAAAAGTCGGATAATGCCACACGATTGTGATGCCGGCGACCGCACTTTCGACAGAAAAGGCATGTCTTCCCGAAGGTCTTCCCGCTCCCTTATCGGATTGACGTGTACCGAAGTGGGACTAACAAGACATGAATTGGAAAGGTTTTTTTCGCGGCAGCTAAAGAAAAGCTCGACGTCGTTTTGCCGAACGGCAATCGATCAAGAAAAAACGTCATTCATCACGAAGTTTGATCCGACTTTCTTGCCGAGCGTCGCTAAGGTGACGAAGTCCTGTGGCGGTTTCTCCGCCTAAAAATCTCCAAACCAGCCCTCGTGTCTGCTGATCGCCGGCGGAGGCTGTTCGAAAAGTGCCCTCAATGGATGCGGAAGTCGAAAGCCCGATGAAGGGGATCCTGCTCAAGGTCCTTTCCGTCGTCATTTTCGTTTGCATGTCGACGTTGATCAAGGCCGCCGGAAACGAGATGGCCACCGGCCAGATCACCTTCTACCGCTCGGCCTTCGCCATGGTGCCCATTCTCGGCTATCTCGCCTTCCGCGGACAGTTGCGCGATGCTTTCAAGACAGAGGATTTCACCGGCCATATCGCCCGCGGCTTCGTCGGCATTCTCGCAATGAGCTTCGGCTTCTACGGCCTCGTGCATCTGCCGCTGCCCGAAGCGATCGCCATCGGCTACGCCATGCCGCTGATCGCCGTCGCCTTCGCGGCACTTTTCCTTGGCGAGACGGTGCGGCTTTATCGCTGGTCGGCGGTGGTCATCGGGCTGGTCGGCGTGATGATCATCACGTGGCCGCGGCTGACCCTTTTCCGCGAAGGCGGCTTCGGTTCGCTGGAGGCGCTGGGCGCCGCAGCGGTGCTGGTTTCGGCGGCTCTCGGCGCGGTGGCAATGGTGCTGGTGCGAAAGCTCGTCAAGAACGAGCGGACCCATACGATCGTGCTCTACTTCTCGCTGTCGGCCTCGGTCTTCTCGCTGGCGACGCTGCCCTTCGGCTGGCCGTCGATCTCGCGCGAAGCCTTCCTGCTGCTTATGGTCGCCGGCTTCTGCGGCGGCGTCGCGCAGATCCTTTTGACTGAGAGCTATCGTCATGCCGACATGTCGACGATCGCGCCGTTCGAATACACGTCGATCGTGCTCGGCTTGATCATCGGTTATTTTCTGTTCGACGATGTTCCGACGGCCACCATGCTGATCGGCACCGCCATCGTCGTCGGGGCCGGCATCTTCATCATCTTCCGCGAACATCGGCTCGGGCTGGAGCGCAGGGGCGCCCGCAAGCACGTGACGCCGCAGGGCTGAGGACGAAGCGCGAGTTCGCTTCTGTCGGTGGCCTTTATGAGCGCGGCTTATCCCAGGCAGGAACCGTGTCGTCATCGATCAGCGGTTCCTGCGCCATCTGCTGGGCGATGGGGCTCGTCACGTCAGGTCCGGGTGTCGGCATCACGCTCGTTGCCTGGAAATCGGTCTTGGCGACCAGGCCCTTGTGCTGCTCGCGCTGCAGGATGCGCCAGGCGGCGTAGCCGCCATAGAGGGCGAAATAGACAGCGAGAACGAGGAACAGCGCCGCCGGGCCGAAGCGATCCATGACCGGCCCGACCATCAGAGGGCCGGAGATCGTGCCGAGCCCATAGGTGATCATCAGGCCGGACGATGTCTCGACATACTCGTTGGGTTTGGCGAGGTCGTTCGCATGCGCGACGTTGAGCGCATAGATCGGAAACAGTACCGAACCGACGAGGGCGGCGATGGCGTAGAGAACGGTCGGCGAACTGCCGATTGCGGCCGACATCACCAGGCAGGAGACGACGCCGACGACGCCGCAGCCGATCATGACGATGCGCCGGTCGATCTTGTCGGAGAGGCGGCCGATGGGGATCTGCGAGATCGCGCTGCCGGTCAAAAGCGAGGCGAGCAGGGTCGCACCTTCGGCGGTGGAAAGACCGATCTTCTGGGTGAAGACGCCGCCGAGATTGAGCCAGGCGCCGGAGAGCGCACCGGCGAGAAAGCCGCCGACGACGGCGACCGGCGAGCGGCGGAAGAGCGTCGGGATGTCGAACTTGGCCTGCGCGGGCGGTGCGGGCATCGGCGAGGAGGAGAGGGCCGTCGGCAGGAGGGCGAGCGAAAACAGCACGGCGCAGAGCATGAACAGGGATGTGTTCGTCGGGTCGCCGAGCGGCACCATATATTGTCCGCCGATCGTGCCGACCATCGTCGTGATCAGGTAGAGCGAAAACAGCAGGCCGCGGTTTTCGTTGGTGACGCGTTCGTTGAGCCAGCTTTCGATGACGAGGTAGCTTCCGGAAATCGCAAAGCCCGATATGGCGCGAAACGCGATCCAGGCGCGCCAGTCGACGATGAGGCCGCAAAGCAGGATTGCGATGGAAAGCAGCGTGATCAGGGCCGTGAAGACGCGCACATGGCCGACGAGCAACACGAATTTCGGCGTGACGATGCAGGATAGCGTGAAGCCGACCGTGTAGCCGGTGGCGATGATCGAAACCGTCAGCGTCGACCAGTTCTCTGCGACGGAGCGCACCGGGATGACATAGCTCTGAAGGCCGAAGGCGACCATCATGAGCAGGGTCGACACCATCAGGCTGAAGACGGAAGCGAGGTTGGCCAGCATCGGCGCTCCTGAAAACAAGGCGCCCCTCCATCGATGGCGACGGCAGGCAAGCGCAGGTGGAGCGAGGACGGTCTGACGGATACCGGACGAGCCCGACACTCCAAGGTCAAAGCGAGTGTGGCTCTATCCAGTTTTTCGGGCGCTGTCGATTGCGACAGGCGATGGCAAAAAAGGCGGTAGGCCTCTTTGCCGGCAGCGATCAGTTCGGCAGCAGCGGGCTCACGGCCACGCGATGGGCGCGGCGTGCATCCTTCTTGGTGCTGAGAATGGTGTATTCGCGCGAGGCACGCACGGCAGTACCGATGTCGGAGATCGAATCGAACAGGACCTTGAGGCTAACGATGGGCTTGGTCATGGTTGCGTTCCTTTCTTCGTCGTCGGCCGATAATGGCGACTTGTGCACGCGATACGCGGTCAAGCGTATCGCGTGGGGATCAGCGCTGAATGAAATCGGCGAAAATCTGCGCCGGACGGGTGGTCCGGGCAAGGCCGATCGCGGTCATCTGCTCGTTGGCTGCCGTGCCGAAGCGGTTGAACGGCGTCCGGTAAGCAGCGCCGGTGTGGCGGAGCGTCTCAAAGCTGCTGTGGATCGGACGAAAGCGGGCAGTCATGGTTCAATTCCTTATTCCATTCCTCCCGTGCCAGTATATTGCGCTGCAACATCTCATTTTGCAATGCGTCATAATGCGCCGCTGATATGCGCAAACCGCATGGCTTTCTTCATTCTTTGTTCATAAAGCGGGCAGGCAGGTTGGCGCCGCATGGGCGCACCGTAATTCGGCGAGAATCAGCCTTGGACCCGGGCCTTGAAGGCAAGCAGGTCCTGCCAGGCGAAGCGCTTGTTGACGGGCGCCGTCATCAGATCCTGCGGGTGCAACGTTGCGAGCGTCGGCACCGTGATGCCGCCGATCGAAAGCTCCCGCCATTCGCCGCGAAGCTGATGGATCGTGTCGTTGCCGCCGAAGAAGAAGCGGGCGGTGAAATTGCCGAGCAAAAGCAGATGTTTGGGCTCGGCAAGGGCGATTTGTCGTTCGATGAAGGGACGGCAGATGTCGGCTTCGCGCGCCGTTGGCACGCGGTTGCCCGGCGGGCGCCAGGGCACGACGTTGCTGAGCAGTACGCTTTCGCGCGCCAAGCCGATGCCGGCGAGCATGCGGGTCAGCATCTCGCCGAGCCGGCCTGCGAAGGGCTGGCCGTCGCGATCGCAGTCGGCATAGGGCATCGGGCCGACGATCATGATGCCGCTTGCCGGGTCGCCCTCGGCAAAGACGAGGTTGCGGGCGCTGTTCCTGAGATTGCAGCCGGCAAAACCCTCCATCGCAACCCTGAGCTCGGCGAGCGATCGGGCTGATTCGGCGGCAAAGCGCGCCTCTTCGATCGCCTGCGCATCGGGAATGGCGACGGCAGGGGCGCTCGCGGCCGGAGCGGGTGCGCGGCTTTCGCGGGATGGAGCGGAAGCGGGGGCAGCCGCTGCCGCTGTCTGGCGTGCAGCCGGTTGCGAAGCGGGTGTCTCCCCACGGTCGTTGGCCGCCGGCGCGCGCGCGTTGCCGCGCGCCGCCTTCATTGCCTCGAACTCGGCGAAGCGGTCGACCGGCTCCTCTTCCAGCAGCCATTCGACGCCCGCATCCGCATGGAAGGCGAGGAGGGCGGCAAGCTGCGCCGGAGAGAGATCGTGGGCGGAAATCATGGCCGCCAACCTAACCCATAAGCCGTCGGACCGGAACCGCTTTTCCGGCCCCCGGCATTCCTATCCAAGGTCATGCACATCAGGCGCGCAGGCCTCGGCTTACGCCGCATTGGCCGTCCAGTGGGCGATGTCCTCGTGCTCGCCGATCAGCGCCAGACCGTGAGCGATCGACAGCAGTTCGCCGCCGCTTTCGATGCGGTCGGCCTCGAAGCGCCGCTCGAAGATGCCGCGCACCGCCGGAACGAAAGACGTGCCGCCGGTCAAGAACACCTTGTCGATCGACCCGGGCGCCGTCGCGGTCGACTGCAGCACGTCGTCGAGTGCGCCCTCGATGCGGGCCAGCTCCGGCGCGATCCAGCCTTCGAAGTCGCTGCGGCGAACGGTGCGGCGCGACATTTCGCCGAGCGGGGCGAAATAGAATTCGGTCTCGTCTTCCTGCGACAGCCGCATCTTCGTCGCCGAAATCGCGTTGTAGAGCGGATAGCCCTCGTCATGTTCGATCAGGTCGACGAAGGCTTCGAGCTTTTCCGGCTCGAGGCTCTGGCGCACGAGCTTTTTCAGATCCGTGAAATCTTTCAACGTCTTGAAGATGGACAGCTGATTCCAGCGGCCGAAATTCGCATAGTAATTCGACGGCACTTCAAGCAGCTTGTCGAAGCTCTTGAAGAGACTCCCCTTTCCAATCAGCGGCGAGACGACGTTGTCGATGATGCGGAAGTCGAAATGGTCGCCGGCAATGCCCACACCCGAATGACCGATCGGGGTTGCGGTCAGCCGCCCTGCCTTGGTCTCGAAGCGGATCAGCGAATAGTCGGTGGTGCCGCCGCCGAAATCGGCGACCAGGACCGTTGCATCCTGCTTCAGGTTCTGCGCGAAGTAGAAGGCCGCCGCCACCGGCTCGTAGACGTAGTGCACCTCCGGGAAGCCGAATTCCGAGAGGGCTGCGCCATAGCGTTCAAGCGCGAGCGCCGGATCAGGGCTGGAGCCGGCGAAATGCACCGGTCGGCCGACGACGATGCGGCTATACTGATCCGTCCAGCTGTCGCCGGCATAGTCGCGCAGCTTGTTCAGGAACACCCGCATCAGATCCTCGAAGCTGTGGCGCTTGGCAAAGACCTGCGTGCCCTGGAAGAGGGGGCTTGCGGCAAAGGTTTTGATCGATTGCAGGAAACGACAGTCGCCCGGATTGTCGATGAAGGCGCGGATCGCCGCCTGGCCGGCTTCGACCTTCAGTGCCTGGGCGCCAAGGTTGGCGTCCTTCATGAAGGAAAGCGCGGTGCGCATGGCGTCGGTCGTGCCGGCGAGACTGTCGAACTGCATCGAGTGGGTGGTATCGCCGGCGGCAACGGCAAGCACGGAATTGGTGGTGCCGAAGTCGAAGCCCAGTGCCTTGGCCATATGGTGGTCTCCTTGCGTCTGGCGTCGCTCCGCCGCCCGGAGCAAGCCGGCGGCGCGCAACGCAACATGTAATTTTGTCGGGCCGTCTCCGCATGTTCAGGCGGCCGGCCCCGAAGTCGGCAAAAGACACGTCGTCCGGGCGCCAGAGGGGCGCCGAGTCGAGTGCCGTTTGCGAATGGGATATGCCGGCGCGGACCGCCGGAAGGGTGCGGCGGCCTCGTGGCATGGCTCTTCGGCAAAAGCAAGGCCGAATGGCTCATAGCGTCGGCACGCGACAAAATGATGTATTTACGTTTACGTACACGTCATATAAACATTTGCCCTAAACTCATGACCTCATGCGCAAAAGCGGGCATCGTCTGTCGCATCCCGGCTCGACAAGCCAAACTGCATTTGCCATGACGGAATGATATGTCCTGGGAACTGAACCGGCAGAAGACCGGTGAGACTGGAGAGACGGTATGACCGAGCAAGATCTGCCCGAACGCGAGAGCATGGAGTTCGACGTTGTCATCGTCGGGGCGGGGCCTGCCGGTCTTGCGGCGGCGATCCGGCTGAAGCAGGTCAATCCGGAGCTTTCGGTCGTCGTCTTGGAAAAGGGCGCCGAAGTCGGCGCGCATATCCTCTCGGGCGCCGTCGTCGATCCGATCGGCATCGACCGGCTGCTGCCGGGCTGGCGCGACGAGGCGGATCATCCGTTCAAGACCGAGGTCACGGACGACCACTTCCTGTTCTTGGGCCCGGCCGGCTCAATCCGCTTGCCGAATTTCATGATGCCGCCGCTGATGAACAATCACGGCAACTATATCGTCTCGCTCGGCAATGTCTGTCGCTGGCTGGCAAGCCATGCCGAAGCCCTCGGCGTCGAGATTTATCCGGGCTTTGCCGCGACCGAAGTGCTCTATAACGACGAAGGTGCCGTCATCGGCGTTGCCACCGGCGACATGGGCGTCGAGCGCAACGGCGAACCGGGACCGAACTTCGCCCGTGGCATGGCGCTGCTCGGCAAATACACGCTGATCGGCGAGGGCGTGCGCGGCTCGCTCGCCAAGCAGCTGATTGCGAAATTCGATCTCTCCAGGGATCGCGACGTCCAGAAATTCGGCATCGGTCTGAAAGAGCTCTGGCAGGTGAAGCCGGAGAATCACCGGCCCGGGCTGGTGCAGCATTCCTTCGGCTGGCCGCTCGGCATGAAGACCGGCGGCGGTTCGTTCCTCTACCATCTCGAAGACAACCTGGTCGCCGTCGGCTTCGTCGTGCACCTCAATTACAAGAACCCCTATCTCTTCCCGTTCGAGGAATTCCAGCGCTTCAAGACCCATCCGGCGATCCGCGGCACCTTCGAGGGCGGCAAGCGCCTTTCCTATGGCGCGCGCGCGATCACCGAGGGCGGCTACCAGTCGGTGCCGAAGCTGTCCTTCCCTGGCGGCGCGCTGATCGGCTGTTCGGCCGGTCTCGTCAACGTGCCGCGTATCAAGGGCAGCCACAATGCGGTGCTGTCGGGCATTCTCGCGGCCGAGAAGCTGGCGGCGGCGATTGCGAGCGGTCGCGCCAATGACGAGCCGATCGAGATCGAGCGCGGCTGGCGCGACAGCGCCATCGGCCAGGACCTGAAGCGGGTGAGAAACGTCAAGCCGCTGTGGTCGAAGTTCGGCACGGCGATCGGCGTTGCGCTCGGCGGCTTGGACATGTGGACCAACCAGCTGTTCGGCTTCTCGTTCTTCGGCACGCTGAAGCACGGCAAGACCGATGCCCAGTCGCTGGAGCCGGCAGCGCAGCACCAGAAGATCGATTACCCGAAGCCCGATGGTGTTTTGACCTTCGACCGGCTCTCCTCGGTGTTCCTGTCGAACACCAACCACGAGGAAGACCAGCCGATCCACCTGCAGGTCAAGGATCCGGAGCTGCAGCGCACGTCGGAACTCGACGTCTTTGCCGGCCCGTCGACGCGCTACTGTCCGGCCGGGGTCTACGAATGGGTGGAGAAGGACGGCAAGCCTGTCTTCGTCATCAACGCGCAGAACTGCGTGCACTGCAAGACCTGCGACATCAAGGACCCGAACCAGAACATCAACTGGGTGCCGCCACAGGGCGGCGAAGGCCCGGTCTATCCGAATATGTGATCTTTGGATGGCGGCCGCAGGACCTCCGAGGTTCGCGGAAACGAAATTGTTCGAGGCGCCGGAGGGAACTCCGGCGCCTCTTTTGTATTCGCGCGCACGTGTCGAGCGGTAGTCCGATCATCGAAAAGGCAATCCGTGCCGCTATTGGGAAAGTCCTTGCCGGCAAACCCCGTTAGCTTTCATGGTGTCATCGGCTCGAAGCCGACGAATCCGCAGGCCTTTCGGTCCCTGTTGTTTCGAGTTGGACCGAGCCTTGTGACGCTGCCGATCCCCGCGGTGAGATCGGCAGTGCGACGGGATGCACCGCCAGAACAAAGGGAACGGAAATGAAGAAGCTTCTTGCAACGACGTGCCTGGCCGCCGGCCTTCTTGGCCTTGCTGGTGCGGCCTCGGCCGCCGAATGCGGCGATGTGACGATTGCCAATATGAACTGGCAGAGCGCCGAAGTGCTGGCGAGCGTCGACAAGATCATCCTGGCGGAAGGCTATGGCTGCAACGCCGAGCTCGTCGTTGGCGATACCGTGCCGACGATCACCTCGATGATCGAAAAGGGCCAGCCCGATATCGCGCCGGAAGGCTGGGTGGATCTTCTGCCCGACGTCGTCAATCGCGGCCTCGAAGAAGGCAAGCTCGTCGGTGCCGCCGTCGCACTCTCCGATGGCGCCGTTCAGGGCTGGTGGGTCCCGAAATACATCGTTGACGCCAATCCCGACATCAAGACGATCGACGACGTGCTGAAGCACAAGGAGCTGTTCCCGGATCCGGAAGACGCCAGCAAGGGCGCCGTCTTCAACGGCCCGCAGGGCTGGGGCGGAACGGTAGTGACGACTCAGCTCTACAAGGCCTATGGCGGCGAGGCGGCGGGCTTCACGCTGGTCGACACCGGATCGGCCGCCGGTCTCGACGGCTCGATCGCCAAGGCCTATGAGCGCAAGCAGGGCTGGGTCGGGTACTACTGGGCGCCGACGGCCCTTCTCGGCAAATACGAGATGGTCAAGCTCGGGCATGGGGTCGCGGCGGACGCAGCCGAGTGGAAACGCTGCAACACGGTTGCCGACTGCCCGGACCCGAAGAAGAACGACTGGCCGAAGGACAAGGTCCAGACGCTGGTGACAAAGGCTTTTGCCGATCGCGCGGGCCCGGCCATGGACTACCTCAACAAGCGCGCCTGGACCAACGACACGGTCAACAAGCTGATGGCCTGGATGACCGACAACCAGGCAAGCGGCGAGGAGGGCGCCAAACACTTCCTTCAGGAAAACCCCGACATCTGGACTCAGTGGGTCTCGCCCGAGGTCGCCGAAAAGGTCAAGGCCGCGCTCTGATTGCGACCGATTGAACCCACGGGCGGCGCGATCCTTGCGCCGCCTCTTTGTTTGACCCCCCGGCAACAGCAAAACAACAATCGCGGCCGGTGAGATGTGAAGGGGAATTGGAATGGACTGGTTGACCCAGTTTCCGCATATGGACGACGAAAGCCTGCGGGCGCTGAAGAAGGCTATCGACGAGGGGTTCCGGTCGTTCACGCGCGCCTATGGCGACGCAATCGAAGGTTTCTTCGAACCGCTGCAGTTCTTCCTCATCCAGTCGGAGCGCTTCATGACGAAGACGCCCTGGCCGATCATCCTGGTGCTGATCGCGCTGATCGCTTGGGTGGCGAGTCGGAACTGGAAGATCGTCGCCGGCTGCATCGGTACGCTGCTGCTCATCGGCTACTTCGACATGTGGGACGACACGATGAAGACGATCTCGATGATCTTCGTCTGTACCGTTTTGTCGATCGCCATCGGCATTCCGCTCGGCATCGTCATGTCCCGGTCGGACCGGGTCCAGAACATCGTCAATCCGATCCTCGATGTGATGCAGACCATGCCGAGTTTCGTCTATCTGATCCCGGTCGTGATGCTGCTCGGCATCGGCAAGGTTCCAGGACTGATTGCCGTGGTCATCTACGCGATACCGCCGATGATCCGGCTCACCAATCTCGGCATCCGCCTTGTCGACAAGGACGTGCTTGAGGCAGCCGATGCATTCGGCTCGTCGGCTTGGCAGAAGCTCAAGAACGTGCAGATGCCGCTGGCCCTGCCGACGATCATGGCGGGCATCAACCAGACGATCATGATGGCGCTCGCCATGGTGGTCATCGCCTCGATGATCGGCGTTCAGGGCCTCGGCCAGCCGGTGCTGAAGGCGATTGCCAACCAGTATTTCACGCTCGGCATCTTCAACGGGCTCGCCATCGTCGGCATCGCGATCATCTTCGATCGTGTCAGCCAGGCCTATGGCCATCGCCTGCAGAAACATCGGGAGATCATCCACGGCTGAGCCGAGCGATCTCAAGAAAAGAAAAGGCCCCGGAGCGGAAACGCGCCGGGGCCTTTGTCTTATTGGGGAACTTCTCGGTTTAGGTGCGGGTAGAGAGAATGCCGGTCGAAAGCGCCACGCCGATAGCCGTGACGATTGCGGCCAGCATTTCGAACGGGCCGATTTGCTCGCCGAGCAGGATCGCGCCGCCGATCATCGCCAGCACCGGGGTCAGCGCCGTAAAGGCAGCGGCCTGCGTGCCGCCGAGGCTCTTCACCGCAAAGCCATAGGCGACCATGGCAATGAGGCCGGAGAGGATGCCCTGGCTGGTGATCTGCAGGGCGATCTCCTTGACCGGAACGCTGGCAAGCGTGCTTCCGAAACAGGCGGCAAGCGCCAGATGGATCAGGAACGACCAGGCCGCAATCAAAGCGCTTCCCTGCAGCGGGCTCAGGCCCGAACGGCGGAAGGTGTGGGTGTAGATCGCCCAGAGCGTGGCCGCTGCGGGCAACAGCGCGTATCCGATCCACCCTGTGGACACTGAAACGGCAAGGTTGCGCGTCAGCAGGATAGCGACACCGGCGACGATCGCGGCAAAACCCACCATCCGCATTCGGTCCGGACGCTCGCCAAAGATCGTGATGCCGATCAGGGCGGTGGCAAGCGGCATCGAGCCGCCGAGAAGAATGCCGACGGAGGAGGCGGGAACCGAGTGGATCGCAAAGGCGGAGACCTGGAAAAAGACCGCGCCGGAGCCCGCGACCATCAAGGCGAGGAGCAGGATCGGCAGCTTGCGCGGCAAGAGCCCGGTCTTGAGCCAGAGCGGCGCGAGCAGGAGCGCCGGTACGCCGTAGCGGATCAGGCCAAGGTCGATTGTGCTGAGTGCGGTGCCGGCCGAATGGCGGGTTGCGAGAATCCAGCCGGCCCAGATGAGGACGGTCACGAAGGCACCGGCATAGCCGGCGGTGGCAGGCGACGTATTGCCGCGAGCAAGCGTAAGCGCAACCATTTGAATTTCCTTCCCGATTTGGATATCTGAGGGGCTTTTGGGTCTGGAAGGAAGATTACGCCCGGAAGGCCGGGCATGTCCTTGCGATTTATGCCCGAAATAGACTATCATCAGCAACAATGTGCCAATAGTAACCTCTGAAGTTTGTGAACATGCCAAATCTCGATAAATTCGATCTCGCTATCCTCAGGATCCTTCAGGAGGATGCGCGCGCGACGAACGTCGAGATCGCAGAAAAGGTCAATCTTTCGCCGTCGCCCTGCCTGCGGCGCATCCGCAATCTGGAGAAATCCGGCATCCTGCGTGGCTATCGGGCCGATATCGACCGCAAGGAAGCCGGTCTCGGGCTCACCGTCTTCGTGGAGATCAAGGTGGGACGGCACAGCCGCGAGAATGCGCAGCGGCAGCAGGAGGCGCTGCTCGCCATTCCCGAGGTGGTGTCCTGTTTCCTGATCTCGGGCAATGCCGACTTCCTCGCCGAGGTCGTCGTCGAGGATCTCCCGGCTTACGAGACGCTCTTGACCGAGACGCTGCTTGCCTTGCCGGGTGTGACCGACATCCGTTCGAACTTCGCGATCCGATCGATCAAGACCGGCGGGCCACTGAAGTTGCCCGAGCCGCGCTGAACGGTTGTCATTACCAGTCTCCGAGCGCCGACCGGCACGCGCTCCATTCCCGTTAAGTTTCGGCAAGGTTCTGGAATTGGCCGCAATCGCGATTATCTGATCGCGGTGAGCAGCTTTGCCGCGGCAACGGAGTCAGTGACCCATTCATGAAAATCAAGGCGATCTTCAATCGTGAAGGCGGAACCTTCCGCACGACGGATATGGCGGTCTATGGCCGGAAGGTCGAGGAGGTCTTCCATACCGCCGGCCACCAGATCGAAATTGCGACGGTTTCCGGAAGCGAGATGCGCGAGACCTTGGAGCGCACATGCCGCCGCGATGACCTCGATGCGATAATCGCCGGCGGCGGTGACGGCACGATCTCGGCTGCTGCCGGGGTCGCCTGGAAAAACCGCATGCCGCTCGGCGTTGTTCCCGCCGGGACGATGAACCTTTTTGCCCGCACGCTGAAGCTGCCGCTCGATATCTGGAAGGTTCCGGAGGTGCTGGCGAATGGCGTGATCATCGACGGTGACATCGGCAGCGCCGATGGCCGGGCCTTCGTGCATCAGTTTTCGATGGGCCTGCATGCCCGCATGGTGCGCTATCGCGAGTCCTTCAGCTTTCGTTCGAGGGCAGGCAAAATCGCCGCAAGCACCCGCGCCGCGGTAGGCGTGATTCTCAATCCGCCCGATTTCGAGGTCGAGTTCGATGTCGACGGCCATAAGGAGAGCCGTCATGTTTCGGCGGTTTCAGTCTCGAACAATCCGTTCGGCCGCGATACGCTGATGTATGCCGACGATGTCACAGCCGGCCATCTCGGCTTCTACACGGCGCCGCCCCTAAGCCCGCCGGGCGTGGCCAAGCTCGCCTTCGATGTGATGCGCGGCAAATTCCGCGACAGCCCGCTGATTACCGCCATGAGCGGCCATGCGCTCGATCTGCATTTTCCCAAGGTGGAGCGCAAGATCAACTGCGTCATCGACGGCGAACTCCTGCCGATGGGCCGTGACGTCGCGCTTCGCATTCACCCGGGTGAACTCAAGTTGCTCGTCGGCGCCGACCGCGACGGGTCGTTGATCCAGAAGTAGCCGAAGCCATAGCGATCCGGCAGATTGCCGTGGAGATAGGGCAGGGCGAGTTGCTGCGGCTTCATCGCTGCCTCCGGCACGCCGAGTGACTTCAGGGTGTCGAGAAGCCCGACAGGTGGTTGAGCATCGAGCTTGCCGTTGTCGCTCCAGACCACGAGGAGCGGTCCGGCCGGATGCTCGATCGGAGAGCTGCTGCTGTTGCCGGGGACGAAGACCTTGGCACCGTGCAGGCGCGTGCGCACATTGCCACCAAGCAGCTTGTCCGCGGCGATGACCATCGCCGGCTCGGCTCCCTCCTGTCGGACCACGGTATCCACAAGGGTGCTATAGGGAATGCTGAGCCTCGACAATTTGCCGAACCAGGGGCGAACAACCGCGCGTGCCGAGACGACCACCAAAGTGGTGACGATGATGAAGGCGACGAGCAGCAGGAAGGGGCGAACGCTGCGTGTGGTGTCGACGCCGGAAGCCTCCACCTTGAGGGCCAGGTAGAGCGGCAGCAGGACGAGAAAGAGAACCAGCCATTTCTCGCGCATGTGGGTGGCGCCGACGGCGAGCATGATCAGCAGCACGGCGCCGAGGCACAGCAGCAACATGCGCCCGACGACGCGTGTCCAGTGGTTTTCGGCGCGCCAGATCGTCGGCAGGTCATTGCGGAAGACGAGAGCGAAGACGATCAGGGGAAGTGCGGCGCCGCGAAGCGTGGCGACTACCAGCGCAACGATCCCTTTGAGCGCCTTCGTCAGGTAGCTCGTCTGTTGGGCCGTTCCCATTTCATTGAGGGTATTGCGCGAGGCGGCGCCGAGATTTTCGAGAATCCAGTAGCCGTGCGGCAGCGCAATCAGCGTGCAGACGGCGATCGCAACCAGAATGCGCCAGTCGAAGAGCCGGGCGCGAAGCTTCGGCTCGGGCAGGATCGCAAGAATCGCGGCGGTTGGGACGAGTGCGAAGTTGTACTTCGAGATGACGCCGATGCCGACCGCCGCTCCAGTCAGGACGTAGGCGAACAGACTTGGCCGCGTCATCGTCCGGACGAAAGCGTAAAGGAACAGCGATACGGCAAACAGTGCCGCGACCGTATGCGAAAGGTCGCGCTGTGCGAGCAGGAAAATCGGCGGAAAGGTCAGCACGCCGACCGTTGCGATCGCGGTCAGGCGTCGATCGCTGAGGACCTCGCGTGCTGCGAGGCCGTAGAAGAGGCAACACAGAAACAGGAGCCCATTCTTCAGCACCGTCATCGTCGCAAGCGACGGCCCAAAGGCCGAGGTCAGCCCGTATTGCAGCCAATTGTAGAACGGGGGCTGCGAACCATAGCCGAGCATCAGGAACTGCGAGACGAAGGCCTGTTCCGACTCGTCGATTTCGAGCGATGTGGAAATGGCGAGGCGTAAGCCGATGCAGAGCAGAAAGTAACCGGCGATCAGCGCAACGACGGTGTTTGGCCGACGATTGACGACGTCAAGCATCGGCCGGGTCCCGGACGAAGACCTGCCGCACGATGTAGTTGGTGGTACCGTCGTCGCGGAAATAGGTTCGCGCCATCATCTCAGCGAGAATGCCTGTCGTGATGAGCTGAACGGACGAAAGGAACAGCATGACACCGACGATCAGCATCGGTCGCGTTCCGATATCGTTGCCGAGGATGAACTTGTCGAAGCCGAGATAGATCAGGATCAGCGCGCTGAGCGCGCCGGTCGCAAGCCCGATCGATCCGAAGAAGTGCCCTGGGCGCGCTTTGTAACGCATGAAGAAGAGCACCGACAGCAGATCGAGAATCACGCGGAAGGTTCTGGAGATCCCATACTTGGATTGGCCGTGCTGCCGTGCGTGATGGGTAACGGGCATCTCGCCGATGCGGCTGCTCGGCACCACGCCGGCGACCCAGGCGGGGATGAAGCGGTGCATTTCCCCCATCAGCTTCACCTGCTTGATGACCGAGGTGCGATAGACCTTCAGGCTGCAGCCATAGTCATGCAGCCTGACGCCGGTGATCTTGCCGATCAGGCGATTGGCGCACCAGGACGGGATCTTCCTGAGCAGGAGACCATCCTGCCGGTTCTTTCGCCAGCCGACCAACAGGTCGAGCTCGCGCTCCTCGATCGCCTTGACCATTTCGGGAATATCGGCCGGATCGTTCTGCAGGTCGCCGTCAAGCGTGGCGATCAGGCGCCCGGCGGCAGCGTCGATGCCGGCCTGCATCGCTGCCGTTTGCCCGAAGTTCTTCTGCAATTCGACAATCTTGAGATCGAGGCCCGGATCGGAAAGAGCCATTCTTGCATTTGCCAGCGTTCGGTCGGTGCTGCCGTCGTCAACGAGGATCAGTTCCCACGGAGACGGAAAGTTCGCCAGCGCATCGCGGACACGTGTGATCAGCGGCTGGACGCTGTCCTCTTCGTTGAACACGGGAATGACGACGGATAGTTCGATGGGGTACATAGGAACAGCTCGTACATGCGGCGCTTACAATGCCGCAAGATTTGGATTGGGCTACATAACCGTTTTCTTGCACAGTTATCAGTGATAACCAACGTTCAATCTTGCGTTTCAACACGGGAAATCGAGACCTGATGACTTCGGATTGCGAGTCCGATCGGCGATCCTGGTTCGCCCGCAACCGGATGACATTACTTTCGGCAGGTGCCATTGCGGCCTATGCGGCCTTCGTCGAATGGTTCTGGGGATGGCCGGCGCTGCTGAGGCAATGGTCCGAGATCGGCTTCAGTTCCGCCGTCTCGGCTCTGGTGCTGCTTGTCGCAACCTATTTCATTCGCTGCTATCGCATCTACGATTACTTCCCGAACGAAACGGCGGGGCGCTTCCTGCCGCTGTTTCGCGTCACCCAGGTCCATAATCTCCTCAACATCATGCTGCCGTTTCGTGCCGGGGAAACGAGCTTTCCGCTGCTGATGCGCTCGGAGTTTTCCGTGCCGCTCGCGCGCGGCACGTCCGCTCTTCTGGTGATGCGCCTGCTCGACCTGCACGCCCTTCTCGTCGTTGCGGCCGTCGGTCTCGTCATCGGCCGCGGATCAGCCGCCTTGTGGATGGCATGGCTTGCCGCGTTCGTCTCGCCGCTTCTCTTCTTCCTGCTGAAGGATCACGTGATTGCGCTGGCGCGTCGGCTGTTGCCGACAAAGCTTGATGCTATCGTCGACGAATTGGAGGCGGGCGTCCCGGCCAATATCGTCGCGTTCCTGCGCGCCTGGGGCATGACCATCCTCAACTGGGCGGTCAAGGTGCTTGTCCTTGCCTGGGTGCTGGCCTTCATGGGCGTTGCGCCACTGGCCGCCTGTTTCGGCGGTGCTCTCGGCGGCGAACTCTCCTCGGTGCTGCCGATGCATGCGCCCGCTGGCGTCGGCACCTATCCGGCCGCGATCGCGGCCGGGGCAGTGTCCTTCGGCGCAGGCGCCGATCGCGCCGGAGTGGAACAACTCGCGGCCGCCGGCGTCAACGCACATCTCTTGATCATCGTGTCCGCGGTGGCGGGCACGATGCTGTCGATGGCGCTCGGGAGACGGCGCTGAGCAATTCCAGGAAAAGTGTGAAGCAGTTTTCCGTCCGGAATTGCGCAATTCCAATGGTTACTGGAACGAGGTTTCGTAGAAGCTTCTGAGCTTGCGGGAATGCAGCTTCTCCGGCGGCATGGCCGCAAGCTTCTGCAGCGCAAGGATGCCGATCTTCAGGTGCTGGCTGACCTGTGTCTTGTAGAAGGCGGTCGCCATGCCCGGCAGCTTCAATTCGCCATGCAGCGGCTTGTCCGATACGCAGAGCAGCGTTCCATAGGGCACGCGGAAGCGGAAGCCGTTGGCGGCGATCGTCGCCGATTCCATGTCGAGCGCAATGGCGCGGGCCTGCGACAGGCGCTTGACCGGGCCGCGCTGGTCGCGAAGTTCCCAGTTGCGGTTGTCGATGGTTGCGACGGTTCCGGTGCGCATGATCTGTTTGAGGTCGTAGTCCCGGTAGCCGGTGACCTCGGCAACGGCGTCCTGCAGTGCCACCTGCACTTCCGCGAGCGCCGGCAAGGGGATCCAGACCGGAAGGTCGTCGTCGAGAACGTGATCCTCGCGCATATAGGCATGCGCGAGCACGTAGTCACCAAGGCGTTGGCTGTTGCGAAGACCGGCGCAGTGGCCGAGCATCAGCCAGACATGCGGGCGCAGCACAGCGATATGGTCGGTGATCGTCTTGGCGTTGGATGGGCCGACGCCGATATTGACCATGGTGATGCCGCCGTGCCCCTTCTTCTTCAGGTGATAGGCGGGCATCTGCGGCAGCCGTGCGAGCGTATAGTCGGTCTCCGGCTTGTCGGCGCCGGCGGGCGTGATGATGTTGCCGGGCTCGACGAAGGCCGTGTAGCCATTGCCGCCTTCGGCCATCTGCTGGCGGGCCCAGGCACAGAACTCGTCGATATAGAACTGGTAGTTCGTGAAGAGCACGAAGTTCTGGAAGTGCGTGGCGTTGGTCGCGGTATAGTGGCTGAGCCGCGCCAGCGAATAGTCGATGCGCTGAGCCGTGAAGGGCGCAAGCGGCGAGGGTTCTCCGGGGCCTGGCTCGTAGGAGCCGTTGGCGATCTCGTCGTCGGTCGTCGTCAGGTCAGGCGCATCGAACAGATCGCGTAGCGGAATGTCGATGGTGTTTGCCGCCGATGCCTCCACATAGGCGCCCTCGCCAAAGGCAAAATGCAGGGGGATCGGGGTTGCCGATTCCGAGACGGTGACGCCGAGGCCGTGGTTCCGTATCAGATGCCCGAGCTGCTCCTTCAGATAGTGCCGGAAAAGCTTCGGCCGGGTGATCGTGGTCGTATAGACGCCGGGCGCGCTGACATAGCCAAAGGACAGGCGGGAATCGACATGTCCGAAGCTGCTCGTCTCGATGCTGACCTGCGGATAGCAGGCGCGATAGCGGGTGAGCGGCTCGTCGGACTTGCCCAGGCCCTCGAACGCTTCGCAGAGGAACCGGGTATTGCGCTCGTAGAGCGCCTCGAGGCAATCGACAGCAGCCGCAGGATCGTCGAAGTATTGCGGCTCGAGAGGCTCAGGCGTTGCGACGGAAAGGACGGAGTGTGAAGAGATTCGCTTGTTCATGTCGCATTATAGGCTGCGGCTTCTGACAAGCAAACGACAAGATATTGGCTTGCACGACCGCGCGGCGGCCTCAGGTCATCGGTTCAACGCGGGCCCGCGACGATGACCGCGCTGCCGAGAAGGGCGATGGTCATGCCGGCCAGATCCCAGCGGTCGGGCCTGACCCCTTCGGCAAGCCAGAGCCAGAGCAGCGACGCGGCGATGTAGACGCCGCCATAGGCCGTTTAGGCGCGGCCCGCAGCTTCGCTGTCGATCCAGGTGAGGAGCCAGGCGAAAAGTGCCAGGGAGGCCATGCCGGGAATAAGCCAGAGGATGGATTTATCGAGCTTCAACCACGCCCAGAAGGCAAAGCAGCCGGCGATTTCGGCAAGGGCGGCAAGCGTATAGACGAGATAGGCGGGCATCGGGGCTGACAAGGGGTTGTTGTGGCGAATCCCACAATCGTATCCGATTAGGGGAAACAAGCAGAAACTCAAAGTGCTGCAGCAACCTTGGCGTATCTTAAAAGAAGCACGACGCTGCAGGTGCGAGAGGACAGGAAAGCGGCGTTAAGTGCAAGCCGGAAAGAACAAAGGGGCGCGCGCGCCCCTTTTCATGCAATCCGATCGGGTGGCCCCCGCCTCAGGTCATCGATTGACGCTGCAGGGTGACGAAGAGGACGAGGCCGGCGCCCTGTTTGCCGATGCCGGCACCGTTGGCCTTGGAGTAGGCAAGCGCTCCAACCGGTGCC
Organism: Ensifer sp. 22460; assembly: GCF_052044935.1. Lineage (NCBI taxonomy): Bacteria > Pseudomonadati > Pseudomonadota > Alphaproteobacteria > Hyphomicrobiales > Rhizobiaceae > Ensifer > Ensifer sp. 22460. The sequence continues at coordinate 9,183 of NZ_JBQENZ010000001.1, read as the reverse complement.
ATCAGCAGGCCGGCCAGTGCAAGCACGCGCAGCGAGAGAAACGCGGATGTCGAAAGAGCGGCCAGCATGTTCGTTTCTCCATCAGATCACGCGGTGATCAGTTTCACTTGGCGGCGGAGCAGGGCGTAGCCCGTCTCGTCCCGGGTTAGAGTTTGGCCTGGCAGTATTGCGCCGTATGCGCGGTGCAATCCGTCAGCGAACCGAGATAGGTATTGGTGCGGCGACGTTCGGTGTCCGCGCTGACGGCAGCGGCGAGAGTTACAGCGAAAACGACCATCAGAAGGCTGATGATGGTGAGGCGCCGAGCAAGGATATCCATGGTTCTGTCCGTTGTTTGGAGGCAGGTTCAAATCGATTGAGTGTGTTTTCGCACACCCAAACTGAATTGATGCTGAGATGTCCGTTCATCTGGCGTTCATCTTCGGTTGCATGGGGAGGCGCGCTGCACGGATCGGGAGATCGAGACCGGTCGCGATCACAGTGGGTGCGCAAGGAGGAGCCAAGGGGGCGGCGCTACGAATGGTCGCGTAACAGCGCTAAGTCCATGGACCGCACATGCAAAAAGGGCGGCCGATGGCCGCCCTTTCAATTCGTCAATGTGTCCGTGCCGCCGTATCGCGCGCTTAGAGGCGCGTCCAGGTCTGTGACTTGCAGAGCACTTTCAGGACGCAGCCCTTCATCTTCAGCGAATTGCCGTTGACGGCGCCAGAACCGCTATAGGTCTTGTCGGTATCCGGATCGGTGATTTCGCCCGAATAGCTGCCGTCGGTACCGGCGAGGTTGCCGATGCGCTTGCCGGCATGCTTGCCGGTCTTCAGCGTCACGCAAAAGGCTCCGCCACAAGGCACAATCTCCGCGGTCGCGCCGCTTGCGGTCTTCCAGTTGCCGACGATCGGTTCTGCCGCTGCCGCCGTCCCGGCAATGCCAAGGGCGAGCGTCGCGGTCATGAGCAAGGTACGTAACATTCCAGTCCTCCAGATCGAGGCTGCCGGCGTGGTCCGCTCCGCCGGCAGCTTTAGATGTCCTCGTATGCAAAAAAGGCAGTCTCCTCACTGCCGCGCGCAAGATAGCTTACGCGCACGTAAAGGTAAACAAGCCAAACGGCGGCTTTTGCTGCTTTTTCTTGGCCGTTTCAAGCAGGTCGAAATCTAGGAAATCCTGGCGGCTCTGCCACCGTCGATCTTTTCGTGGTTAGCGTTTGGTTGAAATCGGCAGTTGAATTTTTCGTAAATTTTGAAGCGAATGCGCCGGATTCCCGGACTTCCGATGTTTAACAAAAGCTCAAGTTTACCAAGCGTTTGAACTTTGTTTGTCGCAAATTAAGCATGCATTTTAAGCGCGCATTGAAAGCCCTGCTGCATATTGAAGCCATAAGACGAGCGGACAAAAACGCTCCGAAAAACCACCGAAGACGACGCCGCAAAAAGATGGCGCGCTCCGGAAGGCCCGCAAAGAGGCAAGGTCGAACAGGGACCAAAACAAGTGCTGATCTGGAGCATGGTCCGCCCCAAACGGGCGGGCCGCTTCGGAAGAACCAACCAGGCAAGACAGGGACAAGACAATGGCACGCTTTGATATGCAGATTGCTTCGGATGCCGCGATGGGTGGTGACAACCAGGCGGAAATCTTCTGTGAAATGGGTCTGGCCTATGCGACCGGCCACGGTCGCCCGGTCGATCTCGTCGCCGCCCACAAGTGGCTGAACATTGCCGCGATCAAGGGCTGCGACCGTGCAGTCGATCTGCGCGCCGATCTGGCGATGACGATGAGCAAGGCAGATCTCGCCGCAGCTCTGCGCGCCGCTCGCGAATGGATGACGGTTCATTGAACCAAATGAGCGGCACCCAGAGGGGCGCCGCCCGACAGCCGGACTCTGAAAGCTGGATCAGGCCAGCTTTTTCAGAACCTCGGGCAGCGCGGCCTCAAACAGGGCCATCTCCGCTTCCGGTCCGGTACTGACACGGACGCAGCGGTTAAGGGGCGCCACTCCCGGCATCCGGATGAAGATGCCATGGTCGTTCATCAGGGTATCGACGATCGCGCGGGCAAAGACCGCATCCCGGCCGCAGTCGATCGCCACGAAGTTCGTGGCCGAAGCGAGCGGCGACAAGCCGTTCTCTGTGCCGATCGCAGCGATACGCTGGCGAGAGGCCGCAATCTTAGCCGTCACTTCTTTCAGATACTCCTGGTCCGCAAGCGCGGCGATCGCCGCAGCGACACCAATCCGGTTCATGCCGAAGTGGTTGCGGATCTTGTCGAATGCCTGGGCGGTGCCCGGCGTGGCGATCACATAGCCGATACGTGAACCGGCGAGCCCGTATGCTTTCGAGAAAGTGCGCGTGCGCACGACGTTCGGGCGATCGATCAAGGCATCGATGGCCGGCAGGGATTCGGCCGGCGCTGTTTCGCAGTAGGCTTCGTCCAGAATAAAGAGCGTTGTTTCCGGAAGGGCCCTGGCAAACTCGACGATGCGGTCTGCCGGCCACCAGCTCCCCATCGGATTGTCGGGATTGGCGAAATAGACGAGCGGCGCATTTTCCCGCTTCACGGCCGCAAGCAAGCCGTCGAGGTCCTCTCGGTCGCCGGCATACGGCACCGTGACCAGCCGGCCGCCATGGCCGACAACGTGGTAGTTGAACGTGGGGTAGGCGCCAAGCGATGTGACGACCGGTATACCCGGCTCGATCACACTGCGGACGATCTGGCCGAGCAACCCGTCGATGCCTTCACCGATCGCGATATTGGCCGGCGTGGTGCCGAGGTGGGCCGCAAGTGCCTGCTTCAGGTCGTGGTTTTCCGGGTCGGCGTATTTCCAGGTTCCGCCGGCTGCTTCCCGGATCGCCGAGAGCACGCTTTCGGCGGGGCCGAAGCCGCTTTCGTTGGCTCCGATTCGCGCGGCGATCGGGCGACCCCTCTGGCGTTCGATGGCCTCCGGCCCGACAAACGGAATTGTTGACGGCAGGGATTGGATGAGCGGCGTGAAGCGAGAAAATGCGGACATGCTGAATAATGGGCCCCGTTCGAATAACGTCACGGGGAACTTATCGCATGCTTTGGCAATTCGGAATCATCCCCGCGAGAAAAGCTGCAGGAATTCCGGTGCTCTACAGCCGCGGCTTTGCGTTCTTGACCTGCCCGGTGAAGAACTCTTGCCGGATGATCTCGCGCAGCAAGGTCTGCTCGATCGGCTTGATGAACTGGACACCGATGCGCTCGCCGTTGCGATAGACTTCGGCGCAACCGATCCTGAGCGGCGTGCCGACGATATGCAGATAATAGTGTTGGGGCAGGCCGATGTTGGTGTCGACGGCAAAGCTCGCGCCGCCACGCGAAATGTCGATCATCCGGCAGGATCGCACGGAGACGCTGCCGAGCCCCGGCTGCACAGCGGTCAGCGTACCGGCGTGCCCGATGGAGAATCGCTCATAGCGCCGCTCGTAGAAAGGCGACGGGACGCAGGAGTACATCGTCTGGTTCTGCATGCGTCATTCTCCGCCAGTGCCGGGTCGGACGCGATCAGTTTCTGACCGCATTCCTTGACCCCGGACAATTCATTTGTCCCACATTGTATCGGTGGGCGATTTCCACCGATGCTAGAATCACTTTTGCATGAGAAACTTGCAATCCCCTGAAATCGATCACTAAAAATCTAATGTCGCACGGCCTGCTTTGAAAGGTCAGATTCCGCCACTTGAAAATTGCATGCGGATCAGCCGGCGCAGGAAGTCCGGCGAAAGCAGCATATTGAAGCGCACGCCAAGCTCTGCGCCTTCGCGATGGACCTGCGAACAGCCGATTTCCTCCTTGAACCCCTCGATTTCCAGGAAAAAGTGTTTTGGTATCAGGATTGCCGCGTTGAAATCGAGCATCGCGCCGGCGATCGAGATATGGCGCAGCAGGCATTGATATTTGGTCTTCGCCTTCAGGTGTTCGCCGATGACGAGGATGCGGCAGGGCCGCTCGATGAAGTAGTGCTGATGGGCAGTCGCAAGCTGGCCGGGCTTTCCTTCCGCGACATGCATCTTCATAGACATGGCAAGCTCCGAGACCGATAGCCTTTCGCAACCTCCGGCAACGTCGTCGTCGATGGAATCGACAGCCGTGCCGCTATCATGTTTCAGCTAAGCGCACCGACTTGCTTCGACCTTGTGCCGGCCACGCGCGTGTCACGGAATAAATTATGATGCGTGCGCACATTGAAAGCCCCCACCTCATACGTAATACTTTGGTCCGGCATGAACGGAACGCCCGATGTGGTGATTCCGCGGTTCAGAGGGGTGAGGGCATCGTTCGTCATTCAAGCCGGGCAAGGCGAAGAACGATGGTCGGTGCCGGAGGGAAGGGCATGTTCATGGGGCATTTGCGGCATTGGCTGCCGCTCTCTATTCTTTGTATGGCGTTGTTTGTGTCGGCGTCCGATGCGTGGGCTGCCAAGCGCGTCGCACTGTTGATCGGCAACGAGAAATATGAAGCAACGTCACCGCTCAACAACCCTGCCAATGACGTGGAACTGATGAAGGCCTCCTTCGAGGAGGCCGGTTTCGATACCGTCACGACGGTGCACGACGTTAGTCGCCAGGACATGGTCAAGGCGTTGCGCGAGTTCGAAGACCTCGCAACCGGTGCCGAAGTCGCGATCGTCTATTATTCCGGTCACGGCATGGAGATGAACGGCGAGAATTTTCTGCTTCCCGTCGACGTGCAATTGAAAACGGACAAGGACGTCGAGGACGAGGCCATCGGGCTCGACCGGGTTCAGCGTTCGCTCGAAGGCGCCACCAAGCTCAAGCTCGTCATCCTCGACGCCTGCCGCAACAATCCCTTTGAGCAGAGCATGACACGCTCGATCTCGACCAGGGCGGTTTCGCGCGGGCTGGCGCGGGTCGAACCGGAATCGGCCGACCTGCTCGTCGCATTTGCCTCCAAGGCCGGCACGGTCGCGCTCGATGGGGAGGGCAAGAACAGCCCCTTCGCCACCGCACTCGCCAAATACCTGACCGAACCCGGCGTCGATGTCCGCATTGCGCTCGGCAAGGTGCGGGACGAGGTGGTGTCGGTGACCAATCGCGGCCAGGAGCCGTTCGTTTATGGGTCGCTCGGTGGTGCGCAGATCTTCCTCAATATCAAAGAGGTGAACATCAGTATCACCAACAACGGCGGACAACTGTCGCCGAACAGCCAATCCGAGGCGGCTGCCGACTGGCAGAACATCCGCGACCTCGCCGACAAGGATCTGCTAACCGCCTTCCTGGCGAAGCATGGATCGGACCCGGTCTATAAGATGCTCGCCGAAAAGAAGCTGAAGCTTTTGACCGAAGCCGAGCAGACGTCGAGCGTGACGCCTGACGAGATTGCCTGGGAAGCCTTGAAACAGTCGACCGATGCGGCGGCGCTGACGCGCTTCATTGAGCGTTATCCTGACAGCAAGTATAAAGCCGAAGCCGAGCAGCAGATCGCGGCGCTCGAGCCGCAAAAGGGTCTCAACGTCTCGCCGACCGGTAAGGACACCCAGGCCTCGCGCGATTGCTATCTGCTGGCGGGCGAGCCGCAATCGATGCCGGGCTTCCTCGGGGTCAATTTCCTGAAGCTCGATTCCGAGCGGGCTTTGACCGCCTGCGCCCAGGCCGTCAACGAGAACCCGGACGATATGATGCTCGTCAACATGCTGGGTCGGGCGCAAGATGCCGGCCGCAATTATGTCGACGCGCGGCGCAACTACCGGAAGGCGGCCGACGGCGGCAACATGTATGCGCTGACGAATCTGGCCTGGTTCTCAGTCTATGGGACCGATGGTCCGGTGGACGTAGACCAGGGCAAGCGCATGTTCGAGGAGGCGGCGAGAGGTGGCAACGCCTACGGCCAGGCGTCACTCGGCTGGCTCTATCGCGAGGGCTACGGCGGCATCGCGCAGGACTATGCGGAGGCGGCGAGGTGGTATGAGCAGGCGGCCAGCCAGGGCTATGCCAACGCCATGGCAACGATGGGTTGGTTCTACCGGGAAGGGCTCGGCCTGCCCAAGGACCTGGCGCAATCGCTGTCCTGGTACAAGAAAGCAGCTGAAAGCGGCGACACCAATGCCATGTCGTCACTCGGATGGGCCTATCAGAACGGATTGGGGACGGAGCAGAACTACGGCGAAGCCAAGGTCTGGTACGAGAAGGCGGCCAATATGGGCGATTCTTATTCCATGGCATTGCTCGGCTGGTTCTACGATATCGGCAACGGTGTCTCGCAGGACTATGTGCAGGCGCGCACCTGGTACGAGATGGCCGCGAATGCCGGCAGCGCCTACGCCATGGGCAATCTGAGCCGTCTCTATGATTACGGCCTCGGTACCAAGGCAGACGCAAAGGAGGCGGTTCGCTGGGCCGCAGCCAGCATCGAGGGCGGCGACCCGGCCAAGCTGGAAGAATTGCGAACGCAGCCCAACAACTTCACGCCGGCGTTCCGCAAGGAAATGCAGGCGCTGCTTAAGGACCGCGGCTACTATGGTGGACCGATTGACGGCGACTTCGGTGCCGCCACTCAGCAGGCGATCGAGCGCCTCGCACGCAAATCGTAGGGCAAGACACGCGGACTTCGGGTTCATTTCTATCGCGTGTGAGAATCGGCCGACCGCAAGCGCCGAAACTTTCCAGCCACTCCTGCTTGGCTGCACGAGTGCCTGTCGCTACGCCCACACGTTTGCTTCCTCCCGGCCAGGCCCACACGGAAAATGAGGGGAATTGCCGGAAACCGACAAAAAAATCTTGCATTGGCCGCTGAGTGTCACTAGTCAGGCGCTAACGGAGAGGTGGCCGAGTGGTCGAAGGCGCTCCCCTGCTAAGGGAGTATACCGGAAACGGTATCGAGGGTTCGAATCCCTTCTTCTCCGCCACTGTTCTTTTGGGTCACAGGCGGCCCCAATTTCTTCTAAGTTTTCAGTGATTTGCGGACAGCCCTAATGATGGGGCTTGTTGCTGCTGTAACCCAGTCGTGTGACCCAGAAATGTTTTGGGACACCTTGGACCAAGATTCCAGAAGACGATAAAGGCTGTCGGCCAGATGTCTGCCCTTCCGGGTTAGGGAGGCGACCTTTTGACGTGGGTCCTCGCTGTACTCCTCCAGCCTGACCAATCCGCACCCAGGCACGTTTGCCCTTTCGAAGTCTTGCTCCGATTTAGATCAATACCGGGCCGAGTGGGTGTATGAGAGTGAATGGCGATTAGTTACGGGGGCAGGAAGGTCCTCCGATAGGCCCTACGACGATTGCCCGATTGGTGCAGAGGACCCGATGGACTGATCTTCGGCCTAAAGACCTCGAAGGAAGTCAGAGATGAACTGACTGCTCTAGCGGCGGCTTATCCCAACATCTCACCGATGGAGGCTCGCCGCGAGCCCTCCAGTTTCGTTCTGCATCTTCACCCTACGCAGCCTCTTTCAGTATCCTAAGGACGCTCGCACGGTTTATTCCTACCGCGTTCACTATCTCGGCTGCTGTCTCACCCTCTGTTTTCAGCTTCAGCACCTCTCTCTCTCTCTCTCTCTCTCTGCCTGGCTGGCGTCAACCGTCGCCCGAGATCTCTGTGGGCCGCGTCCGTCTATAGACGTTCTCTTCCTGCGGGTGCAGGCCACGATCTCGCTGAACCAGAATCAAGGATGCGTTTCGTTTGCGAATCTCGGCATTGATTCTGATGAATCTTTGGATTGCGAAAGGTCCGTCCTGTTCTCATTTCCTGGAGCGAATGCTGTTTTAGCCGCTTGCTGCGGAGGTGGAGTCGGCGTTTGTGGCCATCCTTTCCCCTATTTTGGGCAGCTTTCTGCCTCTTTCTGAAACAGGCTGCGTCTGTTTCCCTAATGCTAAGCCCCTGCCACCAAAGGCTTTTCTTAATGCTTTGTTAATTTTCTTCCGGGGTCTGCGGCGATTTTGTGTCGTTTCAGCAACAGGGTTCGGCGAAGGGCGATGCAAAGCGCGTGATCTCGCTAGTTGGACGTTGCGCCGATGATCCGGTCTTGTATTTTCAACTCCGGAAGCAAGGGCGGTTGATCGTCCGACTTCTTGAACGTTGGGGATGGGGCAGGGAAAGCTGTCCTTCAGCAAAATACCCAGACCCGTTTGAAACTTTTGACTGGAGGTCAGAAATGAACATCAAGAGCCTTCTTCTCGGCTCCGCTGCTGCTCTCGCAGCAGTATCCGGCGCACAGGCAGCCGACGCAATCGTCGCAGCCGAGCCGGAGCCCATGGAATACGTTCGCGTTTGCGACGCTTTCGGCACTGGCTACTTCTACATCCCGGGCACCGAAACCTGCCTCAAGATTGGCGGCTTCATCCGTTTCCAGACCTCGTTTGGTGACGACGCTTCGACCAGCCGTTATGACCAGCGTGACCACGACTTCGACGGCAACGGTGTACTCGATCAGTCCACGTCTGACTGGGATGCCTTCTCGCGCGCTTACATCTCGTTCGACGCCAAAAGCGACACCGAGTACGGCACGCTCACCGGCTTCTTCGCCGCTGAGTTCAACGCCGACAACGACACCGACTCTGGCGATAGCGACTTCATCGACGTTGATGAAGCCTACATCCAGCTCGGTGGCCTCAAGGCTGGTTTCTTCTACAACTGGTGGGATAAGGGCCTGAACGGCGAAACCGACACGCTCGGCAACGTCACCGAGTTCAACTCGATCGCCTACCTCTACGACGGTGGTTCGTTCCAGGCTGGTATCTCGGTTGACGAGCTCGAAGGCTGGTCCACCAAGGCTAACGGCATCGGCATCTCCGGTATCGTTTCGGCTTCGGTCGGCGGCGTTTCCTTCGACTTGCTCGGCGGCTACGACACCGAATGGGAAGAAGGCGCGATCCGCGGCTTGCTCTCGGCTGACCTCGGTCCGGGCGTCTTCCAGCTTGCTGGTATCTGGGCTTCCAACCCGAACACCTACTGGAACGCTTCCGAGTGGTCCGTTGCAGCTTCGTACCGCTGGAACGCCACCGACAAGCTCGCCGTCACCCCCGGCGTTCAGTACTTCGGCAGCCTGCAGGACTCGGTCACCGACTTTGGCAGCGACGATATGTGGCGCGCTGGCGTAACGTTGGACTACAAGATCACCGAAGGCCTCGCGACCCGCGTTTCGGTTCAGTATGAAGATGCTGACAACAGCGACGACCAGGTATTCGGCTTCGTCCGTCTGCAGCGCGACTTCTAA